>CBDUTO010000137.1:0-11210 GCA_965370315.1 uncultured Melioribacteraceae bacterium | reverse complement strand
TACAATAAGATGGAATGGAACTAATAGTGCTGGGTCTAAAGTTGCAGGTGGTGTTTACTTCTACAATGTACGTTTCAAAGATTCTTATGAATCAGATTTTGCTATTACTAAAAAAATGTTATTACTACCATAAAATAATGGTAATAGGTTACCTCCTAGAGGGGAAGATTAATCTTCCCCTTTTTAATTAAGAATGTTTTTAGTCCAAATAAATTTTTAAAATTTACTGGATAAAGTTTATTAATACTGATTTGGGAATTTGTAATAATGATTAGATTGGCAAAAAAGAATCCTGTTGTTGTAAAAGAAGATATTCCAGAAATTAATACTCAGCTTCGTGATGTTACATCTGTTTTTAATCCAGGAGCTATTAAAATTGATAATACTTATCTTTTAATGTTAAGAGTTCAGAATAGAGGAAGAAGAACATTTTTTATTATGGCGCAAAGTAAAAACGGTTGTGACTTTACTGTTGAAAATAAAATTGTTCATTTTAATGGCATAGAAAATATAAAAGATACAATTTACCACTTATACGATCCTCGGATAACTAAGATTGAAGAAACATACTATATTATGTTTGCTATAGAATTTGAAAAATCTACTCAGTTAGGAATTGGTACAACTAAAGATTTTAAGTCATTCGAATTCCTTGATATAGTTACAACTCAAGACACAAGAAATGGTGTTCTTTTTCCGGAAAAAGTAAATGGAAAATATTTAAGATTTGAAAGACCTAATGGTCATCAAATTGCTGGTGGACCTCTAACAGGTAATTCAATTTTTCTTTCGAAAAGTACCGACCTTCTAAATTGGGAAACAGTAGCAAAAGTTGCTGAAGGAACTCACTTTTGGGATGAACTCATAGGAAGTGGTCCTCCTCCAATTAAAACAAGAAAGGGTTGGCTTCATATTTATCATGGTATTGCAATGCACTACGCACCGATATATCAAGCAGGAGTTATGCTTCACGATTTACATGATCCTTCAAAGGTTATAAGTCGTGGCTCACAGTGTATATTGGAACCAAGAGAAACTTTTGAATTGATTGGTCAAGTTCCAAATGTAATTTTCCCACAAGGACTAATTGTTGAGGAATATGATGAAGAGGGATTTGCAAAAGAGGATTCAGAAGTAAAACTTTACTACGGTGCAGCTGATACTTCAATCGGATTAGCTACATCAACAGTTGGTCAATTAATAAAAAATTGTTACGAATAAATAATATCTGTTTAATATAATTATTATTTTTATTCCCACCATTAGTGGGAGTTCTTTTATATAAAGGCTGAATTGTATGATACGAAAAATAGCAGTTATAATATTAATAGTAGCATTTACAGTTAGTGCACAAGATAAACTATTCCCAACACCACAAATTGAATTCAATCCCGAGACATATGTTTGTTATAGGAACGATAAGCAGATGCGAATTGACGGAAATATATTAGATGAGCAATGGGGTCTTGTCCCATGGACCAATTATTTTATTGATATTGAAGGTTCAAGTAAACAAAATCCTTATTATAATACAAGGGTGAAAATGCTTTGGGATGATCTATATTTCTATATTGCCGCAGAGCTTAAAGAAGAACATGTCTGGGGTAAAATTAAAGTAAGGGATGAAGTTATTTACCATGATAACGATTTTGAAATATTCATTGATCCTGATAACGATACACACAATTATTATGAACTTGAAGTTAACGCTTTAAATACTGTTTGGGATTTGTTTTTACAAAAACCATACAGAGATGGAAGTCAAGTTGCAATGACAGACTGGGATATGAAAGGGCTGAAAACTGGAGTGCAAGTTCAGGGTTCAATTAATGATCCAACAGATTTGGATTCTAGTTGGACAGTTGAAGTTGCAATTCCTTGGAGTATATTTAAGGAATTTTCTACTACCCAAATACCACCTGCTGAAAATGATCAATGGAGAGTAAATTTTTCTAGAGTTCAATGGGATACAGAAATAGATAATGGGAAATATGTGGTAGCTAAAGACCCAATATCTAATAAAAAATTTCCAGAATATAATTGGGTTTGGTCTCCTCAAGGAATTATCGCAATGCACTATCCTGAAATGTGGGGTTATGTTCAATTTTCATTCAAAGTTGCCACTTATGGTGAAGATAAATTTATAAAGGATGAAGATGAAGAAGTCAGATGGCTTTTACGTGAATTGTATTATAAGCAGAAAACCTACCAAATTAACCACAAAAAGTTTGCTGATGATTTAAGCAAACTAGGTTTTACTAAAATTGAAGTGTCAGAAATGAAGTATAAACCATTCATTCAAGCTACAAGTTTAAGATTTAACATTAGTATTAAAGCCTCTGAAAAAATATTTACTATTTATGAAGACGGTAAAATATTTAAAAAGAAATATTGAAATAAGGATAGGGGATTTAATGATTCCAAAAAAGTTTACCCAACCTATATTATTGTTGTTTATTCTTACAACACTTAGCATAAATATTAATGCTCAAAATGAATTATTAATTGATGTAAGAAAATCTTTATCTATTAAACTGTCTGATTTTTCCGGTCGAACAGTAAATCCTCAAAACATGTTGGAGTATTTGTTAATTAGAAATGAATTTATTCCTCCTCTAGAAAATGAAAAATTATTTGAGAATGATACAAGCAGTTTTGTATGGAAACAAATTACTAAAAATAATGAAGACTGGTACGAGGATGAAAATTTACGTGGTGGGTATGCATACTTAGAAATTTATTCTGATAAAGAAAAAAACCTCTTATTGGAAGGCTCTGCTTACTCGATGGTTTATGTAAATAGAGAACCGAGAGCAGGCAATGTTTATCAATATAAGGATGAATGGCAGTCTTGGGAACCCGACTTTGGTTTTTCCTATTTACCAATAAAGTTAAAAAAAGGTAAAAACGAGTTTTTATTTAAGTGTAATTATGGAAGATTTAAAGTGAGATTTTTTGAGTCTGAAGATATTGCACAACTCAATATTAAAGATTTAACTATTCCTGATGTAAGAGTCGGAGAAAAAATAAATCATTTTGGTGGAATAATTATTATCAATAATTCAGATAATATAATGCGAAATCTGGTTGTTGAAACTGAGGGCGATGGATTTGAAAAAATTGTAACAACAGTTCCAATTATTCAACCCTTAAGTACAAGAAAAGTAAAATTTAATTTTAAGGGTAATGCCAAAAAAGAAAAGGCTAATATAACAATTGCTGTTAAATTGATTGATACAAATAGTGAAAAAATATTAGATAAAGAAAATATTGAGATTAGAATTCTCAATACAAATGAAACATACAAACAAACCTTTATAAGTAATATTGATGGTAGTGTACAATTCTTTGCTGTGAATCCAGCCGGAGGGAATAACAAACCTAAAGCATTATTTTTATCCCTACATGGAGCTGCTGTAAATGCAGATAATCAAGCGAACTCATACTTTTCAAAAAAGTGGGGAATTATTGTATCTCCTACAAACAGGCGACCCTATGGATTTAATTGGGAAGATTGGGGTCGCATGGATGCTATGGAAGTTTTTGACATAGCATTAGAGAAGTTTAATATTGATCCAAGTAGGATCTATCTAACAGGACATTCAATGGGTGGACATGGAACATGGCATATTGGAAGTACATTTCCTGATCGGTTTGCTGCTATTGGACCAAGTGCTGGCTGGATTAGTTTTTGGAGTTATAGATTTAATGATAAATATGAGAAAGATAATGCGGTTTTGAATTTAATAAATAGGACAGGCAACCCAAGTAACACTTATGCAATGGCAGAAAACTACAATCAGTTAGGTGTTTATATTATTCATGGAGCCGATGATGATAATGTGAGGGCAACTCAGTCTCATAGTATAATTAAGGTACTTGAAAAAAGTCATAAAGATTTTATTTATCACGAAGAGGAAGACGCTGGACATTGGTGGGATAAAAGTGAGGAACAGGGTGCGGACTGTGTAGATTGGGCTCCTATGTTTGACTATTTTGCAAAACATGCAAGACCAGAGAAAAGTAGAAAGTTAAAAATTAATTTTATTACTGCTAGTCCAGGAATTTCAGAAAAAAACAACTGGGTGACTATTTATCGCCAAGAAAAATATTTGGAGTACAGTAGGGTTGACCTGCTATTAGATCCGGGAATTCAGCGAATCTCTGGTTCAACGGAAAATGTATCTATTATTGGTTTTGATACGGATATTTTGGATAAAACCAGACCAATAAAAGTTGTTTTGGATGGGCAAACAATGGATGAAATCAATATTGGAGTAGCAGAAACAAGAATATGGTTAAATAGGGAAAATGGGAAATGGGCATTAGGTTCGGAACCCAATAAATTTGAAAAAAGTCCCCAAAGGTACTGTACATTTAAGGGTGCATTTAGAAACAATGTTGTCTTTGTTTATGGTACAATTGGATCTAACGAAGAAAATGAGTGGGCGTTTGCAAAAGCAAAATATGACTCGGAACAATTTTGGTATCAAGGTAATGGAGCTATTGAAGTGATTTCTGATACTGAATTTAATTCAACCAATTATGAAGAGAGAAATATAATTGTTTATGGTAATTCTGAAACTAATTCTGCATGGAAAATATTACTCGCTAATTCTCCGATCCAAGTTAATAGAGAATCTGTTCGTATTAAGGATAGAGAATTATTAAGCAATGATCTTGCTTGTCTATTCATTCGTCCCAAAGAAAATAACAATAAAAACCTTATTGGAGTTATTTCCGGAACCGGAATAATTGGATTGAAACTAAATAACTCGATCCCTTTTATGGCTCCAGGATTTACCTACCCAGATGTAACAGTCTTTTCATCAGAATTACTTACTGATAAGAAGAATGGGTACAAGGCTGCTGGCTTTTTCGGATATGACTGGTCAGTTAAAAAAGGTGAATTTGAATTTAATGATTAATTATGATATCTAGAAAAAAATTTATTAAAATTGCAGGTTTGGCAACAGCTGGTTTGGCTGTAAAAATAAATGCAAACGAAATTTACAATTTAAGGAGCTCAAAATTGTACGAATCAAAAAGACCAAAAGTTTGTGATAGAAATTTTATAAGTGAAGCTGTTGAAGATGTAATTAAAACATTTAAGACTAATACCAAAAATGAAGAACTTGGATGGCTATTTGAAAATTGTTTTCCAAATACATTGGATACTACAGTAAGACATTCAGTTATTGATGGAAAACCTGATACATTTGTTATTACTGGCGACATAGATGCAATGTGGTTGAGAGATTCTTCTGCACAAGTATGGCCCTATGTTCAGCTATGTAAAAAAGACGAAAAACTTAAAAGTTTAATTGCAGGAGTAATAAACAGACAAATTAAATGTATTCATATTGATCCATATGCTAATGCATTTAATGATGGTCCAAAAGGAAGTAATTGGGAAAGTGACATTACTGATATGAAGCCTGAATTGCACGAGCGAAAATGGGAAATAGATTCTCTGTGTTATCCTATCAGATTATCTTACCATTATTGGAAATCTACTGGAGATACAAGTTGTTTTGATGCAGAATGGTTTTCTGCAATGAAGCTTGTGATTAAAACATTTAAAGAACAGCAAAGAAAAGTAAATGATGGTCCATATACATTTATGAGAAATACTCAATATCCAACCGATTCAGTTCCTGGAAGAGGCTATGGTAACCCTATAAAACCAGTAGGGCTGATTTGCAGCATTTTTAGACCTTCGGATGATTCAACAATTTATCCTTTCTTAGTTCCGGCAAATTATTTTGCAGTAGTTTCTTTAAGACAATTGGCCGAAATAATTGAAAAGAATAATTTAGATATTCATGTTGCTGAAGAGGCTCGTGAACTTGCTAATGAAGTTGAAGCTGCAATTGAAAAATATGCAGTTTCAGAGCACCTAGACTTTGGAAAAATATTGGCATATGAAGTTGATGGTTTTGGTAATAAACTCTTTACTGACGATGCGAACGTTCCAAGCTTATTGGCTCTTCCGTACTTAGGTTGTATTAATCAAGAAAATGAAATTTATCAAAATACCAGAAAATTCTTATTTAGTGATAGTAACCCATATTTTTTTAAGGGTAAGTATGCAGAGGGAATTGGAGGTCCACATGTTGGAATGGATATGATTTGGCCAATGAGTATTACACTTAGAGCTCTTACAAGTGGCGATGATGAAGAAATTAAAACTTGTATTAGAACTTTAATTAGTACCCATGCGGATACAGGATTCATGCACGAGACTTTTCATAAAGATGACCCTAAAAATTTTACAAGAGAATGGTTTGCTTGGGCAAATACTTTATTTGGAGAATTAGTATATAAACTATATCTAACTAAACCAGATTTATTAAATGAAATTTAGGTTAAGAGGTAGCAAAGTAAAAGCAATTAGAAATAACTAGGTTGGAAGATGGGAAAGGGATAATATTATAGATGGAAAAGAAACTTGAAATATGTTGCTATTCTGTTGAATCAGCTTTTGCAGCGGAAAAAGCAGGTGCTGACCGTATTGAACTTTGTGATAATTTTTCCGAAGGCGGAACAACGCCTTCTTATGCAACAATTAATTATGCCATCAAGAACCTGAAAATACCAATTAATGTTATTGTTCGTCCTCGCGGAGGCGACTTTTTGTATTCTGATATGGAATTTGAGATCATGAAACAGGAAGTATTAGAAATAAAAAACCTTGGAGCTAATGGCATTGTTTTCGGAATTTTAAAATCAAACGGTGAAATTGATATTGAGCGAACAAAAGTAATAATGGAATTAGCTCATCCAATGGAACATACATTTCATCGGGCTTTTGATATGTGTGCAAATCATATTCATTCTCTTGAAATACTAAAGAAACTAGGAATCGATAGAGTATTAACTTCAGGAGGTAAAAACATTGCCTATGATGGAATTGATTTACTATCAAATTTAGTTAAGGCTGCTGAAAATGAAATTATAATTATGCCTGGAAGCGGTGTTAATGAAAATACGATTGGTGAAATACAGCAAAGAACTGGAGCATTGGAATTTCATTCCTCGGCAAAAACATTTATTAGTAGTGAAATGAGTTATTTTAATCCCAATATTAATTTGGGAAAAACCACCAACATTGACGAATATAAAAAGGTCAGTGTCAATATTGAACAAATTAAAAAAATGAAAGAAATATTACTCAAATGAAAAAACAAATAATATTTTTATCTATGCTATTTTTAATATTTGGATGTAATCCAAAGGAAAAATTACCCCGAATCGCAGTGGCTGGACTTGCAATAGAATCAAGTACTTTCTCTCCTGCAGTTACGCACGAAGAAGCATTTCATCCCTTATTCGGAAAAGATGTTTTAGAATATTATCCTTTTCTACAAGAAGGATCAGAAAATCTCAATAGAGCATTGTGGTTTCCAACATTAAAAGCCAAAGCTATTCCTGGCGGAATAGTTTCACGTAAAGCATATGAGTCGTTGGTTAAGCAAATAATTGATAGGTTAAAAGAAAATCTTCCCTATGATGCAATGTATTTGGAATTGCATGGAGCAATGAGTGTTGAAGGTTTGGATGATCCCGAAGCTGATTTTGTTGAGCGTATAAGAGGGGTAATAGGAGAAAAAGCTATTATCTCTACTTGCATGGATTTGCATGGCAATGTTTCGAAACGATTAGCAAATAATTTAGATCTAATTACTTGTTATCGCCTTGCTCCGCATGAAGATGCAATGGAGTCGAAACAAAGAGCTGTCGAAAACCTTTTGGAAAGATTAGAAAATGGAAAAGGCAAACCAAAGTTTAAAGCATGGATACCTGTACCAATTTTATTACCTGGCGAAAAAACCAGTACACGAATTGAACCTGGCAAGAGTTTATATGCAGAACTTGCATCGGCATCGGATCAAGAAGGAGTATTAGATGCTTCTATTTGGGTAGGTTATGCATGGGCAGATGAACCGAGAAACCGTGCAGTGGTTATGGTTACAGGTGATGATGGGGTTAAAGTTAAAAAAACAGCTGAGGAATTAGCTAATCACTTTTGGGATGTAAGAAATAATTTTGAATTTGTTGCTCCTGTGGCCGACCTGAATGAATGTTTGAATAAAGCTATTGGTAGTAAAATGCATCCTTTTATAATTAGTGACATGGGAGACAATCCAACAGCTGGAGGAGCAGGAGATGTGACATGGACTCTAAACGAAATTCTAAAGCGTCCAGTGTTTAAGTCAGAAAATGGGCCATCGCTTATATATGCTTCAATACCTGGCCCTAAATTTGTAGATAAAGCCATTGAAGCAGGAATTGGAGGCAAAGTTGAAGAGTATGCTGGTGCACTAGTTGATAATCGTTATTCACCTCCAATCTTATTGTCAGGAACTGTTCAGGCTATTGTTCACGGCGACAAATATGCTGAAACGGAAGTAGTTGTTAAAATAGGAAGTGTTTCAGTGATAGTAACTAAGAAACGCAAACCTTATCATTACGAAAAAGACTTTACAAATCTTGGATTGAAACCACGTGAGACAGACATAGTTGTTGTGAAAATTGGCTATTTGGTTCCTGAATTATATAATATGCGAGCAGATTGGATAATGGCATTAACCCCAGGTGGAGTTGATCAGAACCTAGAACGTCTTGATTATAAAAGAGTTACTAGACCAATATATCCATTGGATAAAAACATGAAAAGTCCAAATTTGAATGCCATAATGGTTCCAGTATGTAGTGAGGAATTATAAAAAAACACTTAACCATTTGATATGTATTTTATTTATTGTTTGATTTTTCATCTTTGAAAACGGTACAGTGATTTTCACAGTAGTTTTTAGGTCAACATACAAGAAAGCCAGTCGCAGCTGTAACTGTGCCTGTTCAAAACCTCATCCGTGTTGATTGTAATACCAAGGCAGCCAAAATTGACTGCCTCATGAATTATTCAGTTTACTCCAACAACCGCCCTCTCTTCTAACAAACCATCAAGCTCTTCTCTAATTTCCGTAGCATTTTGAAGTTGGGTGTAGATTTCAAGTAATAGCTTTGATTTTAGCAGAGCATAGTTTTTATAATCCCATTCAAAGCTGTATGTCGTGAGAAGGAGTTTGTCTTCGTTAAAGCGTAATAACATTTCATTATTGTTTATGAAGCTAATTATATTGTCTGTCCTATAAACTTCATAGAGTTTTATTGATTTGCTGAGAGGAAGATTGTCATAAACAAAAGCCTTAATAATAATTTCAAAATTGCCTTTGTTGAACTCTGGATAGAGATAAAACCAAGGTTCACGTGTGTCTGTAAATACGACTATTGATTCATCGTCTTTTTCATAAGTGGAATTGTAGAGCTTGCATAAATCTGAAATAGTTGCCTCGATCAAATGCGTAATTTTTCTATTGCGTGTGGCTGTATTGGTAATCATGGCATCCTCCTTGTTTAAGATATGTTGTTTATTACTTATCTTATCCCATAATATTAGAGAAAATTGAAGCTTTGTTTTTGGGATAGGATTTGAAAAAAATAAAATTGCATTCGGGTTTTCTCTTAGGAATTAGAAGGTTTCATTAAGTGGGTTTGGTGTTGTGCTGGGGATGCCCAGTAAATTAATGAGGGAGCTAACTTTCTCATCTATATTTCAGCTCAAAATAAAAAACAAAATAAATTGTAATCCGACATTTATTCTCAAAACATTTTAGATTTATCTGGATAGCTAGGATCACTCTGTATCAGAGTAGCCACACTATTAGCTTGATCCGGCAATAGGATCAGAATGGGGCTGAGTTGTGAAGGAGTATTTCTGGTCTGCTTGAGTAGCCTGGGGTTTTGCATGAGAAACCTTAGCAACCCCAAGCCATTCAACTTAGTTCCTAATTACTTCAACATCAGCATTAATACTTTTCATAACGTCATAATAATTATTCCAGTTGTCCCTACCCAAAACTTCATCCGTGGTATAACAATATTGAATCATTCTGAAAAGGTGAATTTGTTAGTTTTTGATGCGGATGAGTAAATCATTTGGCATAATAGGATACTACTAATCTAATGCAACAATTCTATTTCTAAAACGTCTTAATGGATATAAACAAAAATTAATATAAACATGATTATTTAAATTTAAGGAGAAAGTATGAAGAAGAAATTGCGTTTTTTAATTCCAATTTTAGTTGTATCAATATTTAGTTCAATCAATGTATTTGCTAGCGATGATGTGATTACTGAAAAAGTTAATACATATTTAAAAGCCATGAAAGAGAGCGATACAAAAGTATTTAATAATCTAATAAGTGATGAAGCTGAATTCATAAATATGAATCTAATTATAAATAGCACAGAAATTAGAAACAAAGAAGACTTCTTAAGTATTGTAAAAAAGAAGAATTTGAATAGTTTTGCAAAAAATATTACGATTAAGGTAATTGATGTTCAAGATGCAATGGCTGTTGCTTTAGTTGAGTATCAAAACGATAGAATAATTAAGAAAGAGTATCTTACTTTGGTTAATAAAGATAATAATTGGAAAATAATTAATTCTGTTTGCTCTCTCTCAAAGAAATGATAATTTTTTAGATATTGATTTGAAGTAGATAAGATAGACTCGTTTGAACAAAATTTTCCATACCTTGGTTTATCAAGGTATGGAACTATACTTGTCCTATCCAAAACCTCACCTATGTTGAATTTCAATAAGCATCTCTACTTAGTTTAATATAGTTACACATCAGTTAAGAATCTTCACTCTAATTCAGATTTGTCCTTCTGTGGCTCTACAAAAAAAATACTATTTCTTCTTCTGTTAATTCTGCCTCACTTAGTGATACTTTCTTTACCTGCGTCTTAAATATTTGGGACAATAATGGTGATAGTAATTTATTTGACGTGAAACGTTACAATTCTGTTGATTGAAAATTATGCCAGAAACTCTTGGGAGATATTTAAGCGATAATACATTAAGAGCTTCATTAGTTGATTCTCTAATAATAGTTCCTTTTTATGTCCTCCACCTATTTTCTTTGTCGTTTAGATTTACTCAATCTTTTTGATTTGGTTTCCATGATTGTTTCTTCTAAGGTAAAAGTTACATTCCCAAAATCAATAAATTAACTCCATTTTAAATAGCAATATTTTGCAGAACGTCTATTATAGTATATTCTCCCAATCGATGAATACAGAAGATCTGATCTGCCCCCCAATTAGTGTACATAAAGAAAAGCCAGTATATTAGT
>CBDUTO010000136.1:0-11351 GCA_965370315.1 uncultured Melioribacteraceae bacterium | reverse complement strand
GAAGTGGTTTGGTTTCTAATGAAGAAGAAGTGAAAAGTAGACTTAGTGATATTAATACTCTCCTTAGTGTTAGTGAGTTGACCTTTAACTCTTTCTAATTCTAATTTAGTTTGGTTGTATTCGTTAAAGAAGGCATTAAAGTTTTCTTCGTTCTCTTTTTGTCCACTCTCTTTAACTTCATATTGAATTTTAGCTTTTTCGTGATCTACTTTTACAGAATCAAATTTATTAGTTAAATCGTCAATACTGCTCGAGAGTTTGCTTGTTTCAGAAACAAGTTCATTTATTTTACTCTGAGCTAAATCAACTTCTTCATTAGCACGTTCTTTCTTGAATTCAATTTGAGCAACTTGTTTTTCTATGTTTGTTTTTTCATTTAGTAGAGTTTTACCTCTATCGGATAAATCTCGTAAATCTATTCTTGCAATATTCTCTTTTGTAACATTAATTTGATTTGAAATTTTCTCTATGTTTGCTTCATATTTAGGGAAGTCTTTTTTAAGATTTTCAAGATGCTGCTTGCGTCCAAAAAGTGTTTCGTCTAACTGAGGAGCTGAACCAGCTTCAATTACTCCATTACTCTGAACAAAATCTCCCTCGAGAGTGACAAAAGAGAATTTATGAAACTTTTTTTGAAGTTCAATAGCTGAGTCTAAATTATCGGTTACCACTATATTCGAAAGAAGTTTATCAAAATATGGCGACCACTTTGAATCAGTAATTACAAACTCGTTTGCCCAACCAATAAATAAATCTTCAGAAGCTAGTTTTTTGATTTTTCTATTTCTATCAAACTCAATTAATTTATTTATCAAACCTTTATTATTAGTTGGCATATCAAGTAGATAAAACGAGGCTTTCCCAAGATCATTTTTCTTTAAGTATTTTACAGCATTGTCAAGTTCATCAATTTGTTCAACAAAAAGATTATTTAGAACATCTTTAAGAGCAGCATTTAGGGCTAAACGGTATTCCTCTTTGGTGTCACCAACATCCGCAATAATTGTTTTTTCACCCTTTGCCCAACTACTATTTTCCAACAAAATTTTAGAACCTTTAGAGATTCCCTCCAAATTGGAAATTAAGGATTGGAGTAACTCAATTTTATTATTCAAACCAGCAAGCAAGTTTTTCTCTTCCAGTTCTTTTCTATAAAGCAGCGACAAACTCTCTTCTAAATTTTGCTTCTCTTTTTCTTTTTCAACATACTCTTTATCAGAGTCAAGAATTCTCTGTTCTACTTCTTCTTGTTCCTGGGTTAGCACCTCCAAGTATCCAACAGTCTTTGCAATGTCACTTGTTGTGTTTTGGATTACTTGTTCAAACCGACTGATCTCATTATTAATTCTATCTAATGAGGATTGCTCATTCCCAATATGGTTTTCAAGATTAGATATTTCCTTTTCAACTAAAGAGACTTTTTCAGCCTCCTCTTTCACTGAGCTTCTGAAACTATCCAATTCTTCTCTTCTAATTGTGAGTTCAGATTGACTGTTTTCTAAAACTTCTTCCTTCTCAGCAACAAGCAGTTCAAATTCTAGTAATTCATCTTTGTTTGTAGAAATATTATCTTCATTTACTGTAACTTGATATTCAAATTCCTCAAGCTCAGCTTTATAGTTCCCCAAGTTTCTTTGTAGTACTTTATCACGTTCTTCAGTAACAGAAATTTTTCTCTGTCTTTCATGTAGCTCATTTGTGTTTTGAGACAACTCACGTCGCTTAATACTTAATTCATCTTCAATCGCTGTAATTCTATCACGGAATTGGATTAGCTCAGTCTCAACTTTTCTTGTGTCAATATCAATCTGTTCTTTTTGTGTATCGGCTATAGCTTTTGATTCTTGCAACTTATTTAATTGAGAAGTAAAATTTGAAAATTCGCGTTCAGCTAAATCAATCTCTTTTTCACGTAAAATTGATGTTATTTGATTGTGCTTATCAGCCTTCTTTGCTTGCCTTGAAAGAGACCGAACAACTTTATCAACTTCTGATACAATATCATTTACCCTTACTAAATCTCTTTTTACATCTTCAAGTCTTTTAAGAGTCAATCTTCTTCTAAGTTTGTATTTATTAACACCAGCAGCTTCTTCAAAAAGATGTCGTCTCTCATCTGCTTTACTACTTAGAATTGTATCAATCATTTTAAGCTCAATTACAGAATAGGCATTTGTGCCCATTCCAGTATCCATAAAAAGATTGGTAATATCTTTAAGCCTACAAATGTTTTTATTCAGCAAATACTCACTTTCCCCAGACCGAAAAATTCTTCTCGTTATTGTAACTTCAGAGTATTCAGTTGGCAGTATCCCTTTATCATTTACAAGTGTTAGCGATGCTTCACTCATACCCATCGGCTTTTTACCACGAGTACCATTGAAAATTACACTTTCCATTTTATCGCTTCGGAGTGTACTACTTTTCTGTTCACCCAATACCCACCGGATAGCATCAATAATATTTGTTTTGCCACAACCGTTGGGTCCAACAATTCCAGTTATACCACGGTTAAAATTAATAACAGTTTTATTCGCAAAAGATTTAAAGCCAAATATTTCAAGTTTCGATAGATACAAATGTTCTCCGCTAAATCAGTTGAGCCTGATAAATTGAATTAAAAATAAAATCGATAGTTGAATTACTTAATTGGAAGTATAATAGAACTCCACCAAGAGAAATAACTATCAATAAAATTGTAAAAAAGTAAGCTCGCCTAAGACTAATATCAAAAATTACATAAACCCCTTTTATAACTCTTTGTAAAATCCAAAGAAAGTATAAAACTAGGAAGCCATAGATATATGGATTTATTACATCAGCTGAAAGTATTCTATAAAGTACCATCTTTACAGGAAGTAAAATAGATAGTGGCAGAACTGCCCAAACAACAGTTATAAATATATTTCTAAAGTATATTTTCATCCTTAGAAAAAATGAAGCTAGAGAAACAATTACACTAATAATCAAAAAGAGAACTATACTAATTATAGTGAAAAAGAAAAAAGACTCATAAGGATTCCACGCAAAGTAGTTGATGGTAGAGATTAAACTGGGCATTCCAAAAGAGAGTAATAACTTTTCCAAAGTAATACTATTTCGGAAATAGAATAGAAGATTACTTAACAATAATGCATGAGAGCCTGCTAAAATAAACATCAAAATTATTGTAGCAAAACCAGAAATAATTCGATGGTCTCTAATATCTGCAAAAAAATTATAAGGTCTTAGGAGTGCACGAGTAGCATCTTCTCTGAATTTCTTTTTCGAGTTTACTAAAACCCCCATCATCACAGCAAGCAGAAGTCCAGCTAAAATAAAAAATATCGGAGCATCATCTTTCTTACTTCCAAGTGGTATAGTTACACGTTTTGTTGTGCCTAATTTGGATTTAATTAATTTATAACTAATTCGATTTATATTTCTATCCTCACCCACTACTCCAATGCTATACTTATTATCTGTAGAGTATTGAGTGAAAAGGGAACTGAAATCCCCATAATAATCAAACATGGAATTTATAAAAAATCCACTTATTTCTTTTGATCGAGTCACGTCAATTGTTTCTTGAAAAAATTTAGCCTGTGCTTCCAACGAAAATTCATTTAAATAGCCATTTGTATTTCCTAAGTACGTTGGATATGTAGCTTCACTTATAAAAATTTTATTCTTATTAATTGAAGTTGAGAGGAGATGATTTTCTAAAGAATTTGTTGTCTCAAATAATTCAAATCCATATAAGTCTAATTGACTAATTTCTTTTGAAGGTAAGCCAGTAAATGATGCAAATGAAAGTGAATGTGATTTTAATTTTATTATTTGAGCTAATGAACTAATAATATCAATATGCTTTTGTGAATTTGATAAATATCCACCACCAAGTCCCATGGCAAATACTGCTGGATAATTTGAGTATCTTTTTGTGAATTCATCAACATATCTTTTTAGACGATTTGTAAAATTAATGTCATCTATGAATCGATTTGGAATTGAATTCACAGGAATTTCAATAAATGCTAGCAAACCAAGTTCAGCACATATTTCAAGAGCAAATGGGTGTGGCGTTGCTTTTGCAAATCTTACTGTATTAATTCCAAGTTCTTTTATTAATTCTAAATCCTTTCGTAAATCAGAATATGAAGCCAACATTCCTAAATTTGCACTTGCCGGGATATAAGTAACTCCCTGAATAACAAAATTCTTATTATTCAAGAACAATCCTTCTGGACGATTCTCAAATTTTGCAAAAAGTAAATTTGTTTTATTAACATCAATTAAAGAATCATTTTTAGTTAGCTTTATCTCTGCTACATAAAGATTTGGTGCTTTATATGACCATAGTTTAGGATTTTTAACATCAAGTTTTAATTCTAGTTCTTTTGATGATTCAGCTAATCTAAACTTTTTGTTAGCTATAGATTTACCATTAATATCAAATATGGATAAATCAACTGAATATTTTTCGTTACTACTTTTTTTGTTTACTATTAAATCAAATCTCAGATTAACATTTCTTAATTGGTCATCAATTGAAGTTGAATATCTCACCAATTCAATATATTCTTTTGGAATTGCTTCAATAAACACATCACGGACAATTCCGCCAGAATTTTTTGGAAATAGAAATCTTTGATAAAGAGGGATTGTATTTCGAGAGTCAAGTTCATTTGTAACTTTAACAGTTATTTCGTTTTTATCTGTTACATTTAGCAAATCAATTGGCAAAAAGAAAGAGAAGGGAATATTACCACCCGCTTTCTTATAAACAACCACATCGTTCAGATAAATATCAGCAGAGTAAGAAATTCCAAGAAAATGCATCTTAAGATTATTTTGGAAAATTATTTCTGATGATAATTCGAATGATTTTTGAAAAATTATTGTTTCGTCAGAAGTATATCGTGACGGTACTTTTATAGTCACACCATCATTCTCAGAATTTTCTGGAGTTAAAACCCAATTATCATTGAATGAAATGATCTTTCTTGTTTCAGAATCGGAATAATTGGTTAAATGGTCAGGTAAGTCAGATGAAATTTCTTGAATTCTAATTTGAGAATAAACAGTATTTGAAAGTAAGATAATGGTAATAAAAAAGAATAAATATTTTTTCATATTTTTAATAAAAATTGTTGTATTCAATAATAAATAGACTAAAAATCAAACAATTAATATACTAAAATAATAGTGCGAAATCAATGAAAAAATGAGCTAATTTAGTGTAAAATAAGCAGTTAGACTTTAAATTATCTGAGTTCTAGGACTTCTGTTTTCCTATGGTTCAGGGATAATATTAAAAAACCTTCTAGGTTATAAAATCTAGAAGGTTAGTATTAAAATATATAATTCAAATTTAAGCGTTATTGACTATTCCTATAAATGATTCAGTTTTTAGGCAAGCTCCACCAACTAATGCACCATCAATATCTGGCTGTCCAATTAATTCTGCAGCATTTTCTGGTTTTACGCTTCCACCATATTGAATTACGGTGTTATTAGCTAAATCTTCAGAATACAACTCTTTTAGTAGATTTCTAATAAAAGCATGAACTTCTTGTGCTTGTTCTGGAGTAGCAACTTTTCCTGTTCCAATAGCCCAAACTGGTTCGTAAGCTAGAATTGTTCCAGAAAGTTCTGCTTCTGAAATTCCTTCCAAACCTTCACGCACTTGTTTTTCAATTATATTTTGCATTTCACCGCTTTCTCTCTCTACAAGAGTTTCACCAATGCAAAATATTGGAGTTAAATCTGATGCAATCGCTTTTTTCATCTTTTTATTTACATCGCTATTACTCTCTCCAAATAAAGTCCTTCTCTCAGAATGACCAAGAATTACATATTCACATCCAACACTTTTAAGCATCGAGGCCGAAATTGCTCCAGTAAAGGCACCAGAATCTTCGAAGCACATATTTTGTGCACTAAGCGAGATGCTAGAATCAGATATTAGTTGACTTGCTCTATCCAAAGCTGTAAACGGTGGTGCAATAATAACTTGAACATTATCTCTATCAACTAACTTTTCATTGATCTCATTAATCAATAAAATTGACTCATTTAAGTCGTTGTTCATTTTCCAGTTTCCTGCAATAATTTTTTTACGCATTTGTTTCCTCATAATTAATTTTATTCTACTGCTTCAACTCTTTTAATTTGTGGAACATCTCTCATTAGTGCTCGTTCAATACCAGCTCTCAGAGTCATTTGAGACATTGGACACCCAACACATGCTCCTGTTAATCTAACTTCAACAATTCCATCATCATTAATACTTACAAGTTCAACATCACCTCCATCTGCTACCAAATATGGACGAACACTCTCTAAAGCACTTTCTACTTTTTCTTTTGAGATTGTAGACATGTTAAATCTCCTAATTTATTATTAATTGTTGATTTAGTTTGATTTTATTTTCTAACCACAGATTACTAATCTGTGCTACAAAAATCTTAATTCAGATTTTATAATTGAATTTCCACATCATTCGTTTTTTCATTTGCATTCTTGATGCTTATTTGAGCCGCAAGATTTCTAGCTATTTCAATAATGACTTTTGCATTTTCTGAATCTGGTAACTCTGCAACTATAGGTTTACCAGTATCTCCACCTTCTCTAATTCTTGGATCAATAGGAATATGCCCGAGTAATTTAGAGTCTAATTCAGTTGCTAGTTTTTCTCCACCACCTGTACCAAAAATATCATATTTTTTACCTGTATCAGGTGCAATAAAATAACTCATATTCTCAACTATACCGAAAATAGGAACATTTACTCGTTCAAACATTTTAAACCCTTTTTTTGCATCAATTAAAGATACTTCTTGTGGGGTTGTAACAATAACAGCACCTGTAAGTGGAATAGTTTGAACTAATGTTAACTGAATATCACCAGTTCCTGGAGGTAAATCGTAAATAAGGTAATCAAGTTCGCCCCAACTTACGTCAGTCATAAATTGTTTAAGTGCACCACTTGCCATTGGCCCACGCCAAATAACAGGGTTATCATCGTCAATCATAAATCCAATTGAAATTAGTTTGATTCCGTAGCTTTCAAGTGGGGCAAGTTTCTTTGTCTCTGGATCTTGGTGTAATCCAGTTTTATGTTTTAATCCAAGCATCAAAGGAATAGATGGTCCATAAATATCAGCATCAATAATTCCAACTTTTGCACCATCTTTAGCAAGTGAAATTGCTAAGTTTACGGCTACTGTACTTTTACCTACGCCTCCTTTACCACTAGCTACTGCTATTGTATTTTTAACACCAGGCATAATTGCATCTTTCGATTGACCACTAACATTTGCAGTTAAATCAATTACTACTTCCGTTGCTGAAGGAATATCTCTTTTTATTGCAGCAACACAATCATTTTTAATTACATCTTTTAGTGGGCAAGCTGGAGTTGTTAGTTCAACCTGTGCAGTTATCTTTGTTCCATCAATAGTAATCTCTTTTACCATTTTCAGAGAGACTAAATCACGTTTTAAATCAGGATCATCAACTGTTCCTAGTGCTTTTATTACATCTTCTTTTGTAATTTGTGACATTTTATATATTTCCTTTCTCTTTAAAATTTAGAACTACAAAATTACAAAATAATCTAAAGAAAATTATTATTATTGAAAATAAATTGGGATTAGAGAAAAATTATAATTTATAGGAGAAGTCTGAACACAAACTATTAATCTGTGCTCAGACTTTTAAAAATATTTCGTTTCTACTTTATTTTTTTTAGCTTTTTCTTTTTCTTTTCACTGCTAGAAGCATAATTCATTAACCACTCTTGAAGATTGATATCATCCTGCAAATAGACTTTGTGGTTATTAACATACTTTCCGGTGGGTAGTAAAATTCTTGCTTTTTGATTATCTTTTAACGAGATATTAAGAAGAGTTTCTTTTACAGATTTTTTAATATTCTCATCTTCAATAGGGAATATTGTTTCAACTCTTCTATCCAGATTTCTCTGCATAATATCAGCACTGCCCATGTAAATTTCATCTTTTCCATTATTATAAAAATAGTAAACACGTGTGTGCTCTAAAAATCTTCCAACAATACTACGGACAGTAATATTCTCGCTTAGACTTGGAACTTGAGGAACTAAACAACAAATTCCACGAACAATCAAATCAATTTTTACACCTTGTTTTGATGCCTCGTAGAGTGCTGCTATTACTGTTGGGTCAACTAAGGAATTAAGTTTAAATGATATGTATCCTTTATTTCCAGCTTTACTATTTTCTATTTCTCTACTAATTAATTTAAGAAACTCCTTCCTAATATTAAATGGGGCAACCCAAAGTTTTCTAAATTCTTTTTGCTCAGAATATCCTGTTAAAAAATTAAAAACATCTGCGACATCTTCACATAAATCCTTATCACTAGAGAGAAGTCCATAGTCTGTATATAATTTTGCCGATGATGCGTTGTAATTTCCAGTTCCTAAATGTATATACCTTTGAACGCCATCACTTTCTTTTCGAACTATAAGTGTCATTTTTGCATGGGTTTTAAGTCCTACCAAACCATAAACTACATGAACTCCTGCCTTTTCCAAAGCTTTTGCCCAATAGATATTATTCTCTTCATCAAAACGTGCTTTTAATTCAACCAAAACTGCTACTTGTTTGTGAGATTCAGCCGCTTCTATTAAGTATTTAATTATGGGGGAGTCAGAACCTACCCTATACAATGTTTGTTTAATAGCTAACACATTAGGATCTCTTGCAGCTTCTTTTATCATATCAATAACAGGAGAAAAAGAATCATAAGGGTGGTGTAAAAGAATATCCTTCTTTTTTATTAAACTGAAGATCGATTCTCCATCCTCATCATCAAATTGCGGTGGCAATACTGGGTGAAAAGGTTTTTCTTTGAGATGTTGCAAAGGGAGGTCATAAAGACTGATAGCATTACTTAATCCCATTGGGCCATCCACTATTTGTATTGCATCAGTAGAGACTTCAAGGTTTTCAGTTAAAATATTTATCATAAATTCAGGCATATCTCTTTCGACTGATAATCGAACAACGGACCCGAATTTTCTTTGTTTTATATTTTTTTCAATAACAGAAAGTAAATCATCTGCCTCATCTTCTTGAATATTGATATCAGCATTTCTTGTAATTCTAAATTTGTGAGCGCTAATTACTTTTAGTCCGGGGAAGAGGGAATTCACATTGTTTTTAATTAAATCATCGAGCCAAATTAATTTTGTTGAGAGCCCACCTTTTTCAAAGGAATCTTTGTTATTAAGAATTCTATCTAGATGAACAATACGTGGAAGAATAGATGGAATTTTAATTCTTGCAAAGTGCAAAGCCCCATTTGGTTTCATTATCTGAATAGCATAACTTAAACTTAAGTTAGATATATATGGGAATGGGCGTCCAGGATCGAATGCAAGTGGAGTTAGAACAGGATAAATTTCTTGATTAAAATATTCAGATAGTTTTTCTTTCTCATTATTTGATAAGTTATTGTATTTCAGAAATTTAACATTATTCTCCTCTAATTCTGGAACAATTGTGTTACTCCAATATTTTAGTAATAACTGAACTTGAGGGGCAACATTTTCTTCAATATACTTTAATTCTTCAAATGGAGTTAAGCCATCAATTCTTGGTTCAATTATATTAGCTCTAATTTGCTCTTTAATTCCAGAAACTCGAATCATATAAAATTCATCAAGATTTGTAAAAAAAATTGAAATAAATTTTATTCTTTCGAGTAAAGGTAACTCTGGATTAATTGCTTCTTCAAGAACACGTCCATTAAACTCAACCCAGTTTATATCTCGCGAAAAAAAGTTGTCTGGTTTGAAATATTCTTTTAAATTCTCTTTATTTAACTTCATATCTTTCTATTTATTCTCTTTCTCAAAATCTATTTTTTTTGCTGAGGAATAATCATCAAGATTGTATTGGATATTTCCTTCTGGCATTGGGAATTTTTTTATTGGAACTTTTGCTTTTGCTAAGAATTCTATAGCAAGTGTATTGTGATAATCAGAAAATACAACTATCTCTTTAACTCCAGCTGCAATAAGTGCTTTTGAGCAAGTTGTACATGGCATATTTGTAACATAAGCAGTTGAACCTGAAGTGTTAACTCCATGTGTCGCACACTGGGTAATTGCATTTATCTCAGCATGATTAGTGCGTACACAATGATTATCAACAATTATGCATCCATCATCTTCGCAATGCGCATCACCTGGTATTGATCCATTATATCCAGTGGCTAAAATTTGTTTATCTTTAACAAGAACACAACCAACATGCATACGGGGGCAAGTTGCTCTTTCTGAAACTAACATAGCAACTTTTAAGAAATATTCATCCCATGAGGGTCTTTTATTTTTTTGAATCATTTCGTTTCCAATAAGTTGAAGAAAAAATAAAAATAAATATACTCAATTTTAATAAATATAATTTGAATGCGAAATATGGAATAATTGGTTTTAGTTTAGCTAATTAAAATAGGAGGTGCTTTAAAGAGGGAAGGCTGTCAAGGTAGAGGGCACAACCTTAACAGCCTGGTTTGTACAATAAAAAGTTTAACCTTCTTATTGTAAACTTATAACTCTATATATAAAAAAGGGAAGGCTACCAAGGTAGAGGGCACAACCTTAGTAGCCTGATGTGTTATAACAGATTGCTCTGTTATAAACTTTATAAATTCAATTTCTTTATGAACAAAATTTGTACTTCTAATATAAGGAAACACTTCAAAAGAATGCAAGTAAAAAATAAATAAATCTTAATATTTTTTGAATACTATTTGAAAAGTAGTTCCTTCATTAAGAACTGAGCTTTTAACAAATATTTTTCCTTGATGATAATCTTCAATAATTCTTTTAGTTAAAGAGAGGCCTAATCCCCATCCACGTTTTTTTGTGCTATATCCAGGTCGGAAGACATCTTTTCTGTTTTTTAAGTCTATTCCTTTTCCGTTATCTGATATATCAATATAAATATTTGTATCATCCGAAGAAAATATAAATTCAATTAAACCTTTCTTTGCTCCAATTGCATCAAGCGCATTTTTAATTAGATTTTCTACAACCCATTCAAAAAGGGATGCATTAAGAGGAACAATGAATTCTTGCTTTGCAATAATTCTAATTTCAGTAGTTTTGCGTGAGGTTGGAAGTCGTCTATTAAAATATTCAATCACAGAATTAATAACAGCTGTAACATCTGTATCAACTAATTTTGGTTTAGAGCCAATTTTTGAAAACCGGTCTGCAATTTTATTTAAACGCTCTAAATCATTACTTATTTCTTCTGAAATATCTTCAACTTTATCAGGATTTGTTTTATTTAGCTTCAAGATTTCATTCCAAC
>CBDUTO010000135.1:0-11410 GCA_965370315.1 uncultured Melioribacteraceae bacterium | reverse complement strand
GGCCCTCAATCAACCCCTGTGGCAGTCCCAGTTTTTTATTATGAAAAGGGAATTTAAAATATGAAAAAGAGTATGCTGAAAAATAATATTAGAAAGTTAAGATTTAATTTTGATGAGATGACACAGCAAGAATTAGCTATTAAGTTGGGAGTTTCAAGACAGACGATTAATGCAATTGAAGCAGGGAAGTATTCCCCAACTCTAGAACTAGCATTTCGACTAGCTGAAGTTTTTAATGAAAAATTGGAAGATGTTTTTCAATATGAATGATGATTCGAAGATATATTGAATATAAAAATTTGAGGGCTATTAATAATAAAATGAATATCTATTTTCAATAAGTTAGCTCTGTGGATATCAATTAAGCAAAACAACCCTTCCATTAAGTTTATAATCTTTTTTCAATTCATCAAGAATTGGTTGTGCTGAATCTTTATCTACAAATTTTCCAACAATAATTATATTTAGTAGTGAACCACCAACCTCTTTTGTGTAGGTATCGGCATATATTCCTTTTGCTTCAAATTTCTTTTTTAGGTTGTTTGCATTTGTTTTGTTTAAGAATGCACCAGCTTGTACAGTATATTTATACTTTTTTGTAACAGTTCTAATTGGAGGTGGTGTTACTTTCTTTGTTTCCGTTTCAGCTTGGATAAAAAAGTCTTTACTTGGCAAAGTTCTATCAGCTACTTTTATATATGGAGAGTTTGGATAATTCTCTTTTAGTTGAGTTAAATGCTTTTCTGCTTTGTTATAAACTCCAAGTGAATAGTAATAAGAGAAAACACGATAGAGTGCGGCATCTGCAAATTGAGACTCTGAATGCTTTGTGTAAACAGTTGAATATTTTTGAAGTGCGTCCTCGCCATTTTCAGTAAGTACAGCATCTAAAAATTTTACATTTGCATCTTCGGGGTATCTGGAATTTAATCTTCTAAAATCACTATGCGCATCCTCTATCTCTCCAGACTCAATATGTCTTAGAGTTGGAACAATGTCAACTTGAGCTGAAATTAAAGATGTGAGTATGAATAGAAAAATAAAAGTTAGTTTCATAAGTTCAAGATTCCCATGTCATTACGAGGAGTCAGCTTTTTGACAACGAAGTAATCTGTTGGGATTGCATCATCTCAAATAACAAAATCTCAATGACATTTTTTATAGAAAATTAGCTATATGAAACTAATGTAAATATTAATGTTTATCAATTTTATCAGTGAAAATAGGTGGCGTGGTCTATTTGTCATTTCGGACTAATGTGAGAAATCTTTTACACTTTACAAGATTTCTCACACATAAAACTGATTCAAAATGACATTATTTTTTTTTGTTGTAAACATCCACAATTTCAATAAAGTCTCCAAACAATGTAGCAGATGTTCCTTTGTGAATTTTTACCTTTACAAGGTCACCAATCTTCACATCATTTCCTAAAGGTAGAATTACAATTTTATTTGTATCGGTCCTTCCTGAAAAGAATTGGTCAGATTTCTTGCTCAGAGCTTCAACCAAAACAACATCCTCAGTTCCAATTAACTCTTGATTAATTTCATAAGCTATTTGTAATTGTTGATCAATTATTTCTGTTAATCTTCGCGACTTCACTTCCTCAGAAATATCGTCTTCCATCTTAAAAGCACGCGTTCCTTCACGTGGAGAGTACTTAAACATAAACGCACCATCGTAACGTACTTTTGCCATTACGTCCATTGTCATTTTGTGTTCTTCCTCAGTTTCAGTTGGGAATCCAGCAATAATATCTGTAGAGAAAGTAACGCCTGGAATTATTTTGCGAGCTCGTTCAATTATTCCAAGATAATGTTCAATTGTATATGTTCTGTTCATCGCTTCCAAAACTCTATCTGAGCCAGCCTGAACGGGAAGATGAATGTAATTACAAATATTTGAATGCTCAGAAATTATATAAAGTAACTTATCGGATAAATCTTGCGGATGTGATGTCATAAACCTAATACGCAACTTTGCATCAACTTTTGCACAAGCAGTTAGTAAATCTGCGAAATCGTTTTCTCCATCTGAGTAGGAATTTACATTTTGTCCAAGCAAAGTGACTTCTCTAAAACCTCTTTCAGAAAGTGTGCGAACTTCCTCTACAACAGATTCCAGTTTACTACTACGTTCTCTTCCACGAGTAAAGGGAACAACGCAATATGTGCAAAATTTATCGCAACCACGCATTACTGAAATCCAAGCAGCAAGCCCTTCTTCACGATATGGTTCAATATCTTCGTATGTTTCTGTACGTGATAGTTTAACTCCAATGCCTTTTTCACCAGCAGCAGCATTGTTAATCAGTTCAGGTAATCTCCTATATTCATCTGGTCCAACAACTAGATCAACCATTTTTTTCTTTGTAATTAACTCATCTCTAAGTCGCTCAGCCATACAACCAAGAACTCCAATAACAAGATTTGGATTGTTTTGTTTAAGAGTTCCAATATTTCCAAGTCGTCCGTGAATACGTTGCTCGGCATTATCACGGACACTACATGTGTTTAATAATACAACATCAGCTGCATCAATCTCTTTTGTTAATTCGTAACCTTTAGTATTAAGAATTCCCATTACAACTTCTGTATCTGCAAGGTTCATCTGACAACCGTAGGTTTCTATATATACTTTGTTTTTACTCATTTATATTAGCCTTTCTTTTTAAACCGCAAAAACACAAAGTCTCAAAGAAATACCGTTCTCCATGTCTTTGTGCCTTAGTGGCAAATTTTTACAATGCAAATATAAAGAAATCATATTTAATTTAAGACACTTAGTCTATTCTTTTGTAATTTTAATGGAACAAATATTGGAATTAAAGATGAATACTAAAGATAAATTAAAACGAAAATCAGCAGAAAAAGCAGTAGAATTTGTAAAATCTGGAATGGTTCTTGGCTTTGGAACTGGTTCAACATTTAACCATGTTTTATATGTACTAGCTGAAAAACTAAATTCAGGTGAACTGAAAAATATTGTTGGAGTATCATCTTCTGAAAAGACAGAAAAATTAGCTCGGGAGTTAAATATTCCTACTGACTCACTTGCAAATAATCCAAAACTAGATTTAACAATAGATGGCGCAGATGAAGTTGATGAAAAACTGAATCTAATAAAGGGTGGCGGTGCTTCACTTCTTCGTGAAAAGGTGATTGCGCAAGCTAGTAAGGAATATGTAATTATTGTTGATGAATCGAAAGTTTCAAAAACTCTTGGAGAAAAGTGGCCTATTCCAATTGAAGTAATTAGAATGGCAATTGATGTTGAAGCAAAATTTCTAAAATCACTCGGTGCTAAAGTGAAGCAACGTATGGATGCTGATGGAAATAAGTTAATTACAGATGAGGGAAATTATATTCTCGATGCAAATTTTGGAATTATAGATAATTCTAAAAAACTGGCAAGAAAGATTGAGAAACGTGCTGGAATAGTTGAGCACGGACTATTTGTTAAAATGGCTGATTATGTTGTTATTGCAAGAGAAGATGAGATTGAGGTTTTGGAGAGATAGAGTATTCTTCTGAGCTGTGCTTTTTTCTTCTTTTCATTTCACATCCCGCACGGTTGGATGTGAAATCTAGAAATAATAACTGAATCCAAGTCCGATAAACGGGTTAAAAATAATTTAACTTATATTTCTAATAGTACCTTTTTAATTTCATCAAAATTATCCGTTCCTACTAAAAATGCCTTCTCACTATTTTTATAATTAAGCTTAATTGCAACACCAGGCTTTGTGTTGTACAAGAGACCATACTTAGTAACTCTCATTCCTATTCCAAAATTCCAGGGTGTTTTTAATTCCTCTGTGGTTTGCAAATTAATATCTTTTAGTGCAATAGATTTTTTGATTAAACCAATTCCAAAAGAAACTTTAATATTTACGTCATCAATTGTTAGTGTGAGTTTGAAGAATAACAGAATAATACCCACAATAATCAATGAGGTTGTGATAGTCGCCGAAAGTGGTATCGGGCTATCTCCCCATTGATAAAAATAAGAGAGTATTAAAAATATGATTATCACTAGCATCGGAATTGTAATCCACAATGCATTTTGTGTCTCTTGATATTTAATGTTTTGGTTTTTCATTTCGGTTCAGAAATATAATTTGTTTTCTAAGGGCTAAAAATTATTTAGAATTACTTATAATTAACAAACTGAGTTGGAAAATCCAATTCTGCACCTTTAATAGCATTTATTACTTCTTGCAAGTCATCACGTTTTGCTCCTGTAACACGAATCTTTTCATCCATAATTTGAGCGCTAACTTTAATTTTTAATTCTTTAACTAACTTGGTGATTTTCTTACCATTATCTTTTGATATTCCACTTTGCAGATTAATTGTTTGTCGTAATCTTCCACCAGAAGCAGGCTCTGCTTCTTCAGTCTGCAATGATTTAAGCGAAAGCTGTCTTTTCAAAAATTTTGATTGAAGAATATCGAAAGATGCTTTTAGTGCATAATCATCACTCGTATTAATCAAAATAACTTTGTCGTTTTTGTTTAATGTAACTTCTGTTTTAGAAGCTTTTAAATCGTAACGTTGTTGAATCTCTTTAATAGCTTGATTTACAGCGTTATCTACTTCTTGAAAATCTATTTCTGACACAACATCAAATGATGAATTCTTAGCCATGCTATCTCCCAGATAATTAAAATTTCTTTTTGGAAAGTTACTAATTCTATTTCAAAAATAGGAGCAATATTGTTTTTCTATAAATATTTATAGAAAAGATTCGATTATAAATTAAATGTGGAATTATATTTAATTCATTCTTATTTTGCAAAAAACTATTGGAGTAAAAATGGGAAATAAAATCGAAACTAAAACTGAAGAAAAAAAACTCTCTAAAAAAGTATATGCAAAAGAACTAAATCTTCTTCAAGTTGAATTAGTAAAGCTCCAAGAGTGGATTAAACACAATGGTCTAAAAGTAGTTGTTCTCTTTGAGGGACGGGATGCAGCCGGAAAAGGTGGCACAATTAAGCGAATTCAGGATAAATTAAATCCACGTGTTTGTCGTGTTGTAGCTCTTGGAACACCTACCGAAAAAGAGAAAACTCAATGGTATTTCCAAAGATATGCACCGCATTTGCCTGCTGCTGGCGAAATGGTTTTATTTGATAGAAGTTGGTACAACAGAGCTGGAGTTGAGAAAGTTATGGACTTTTGCACTGAAAAGGAATATCAGGAGTTTATGCGCTCATGTCCAGAGTTTGAGAGGATGTTAGTGCGTTCTGGAATTATTTTAATTAAATATTGGTTTTCGGTTAGTGATGATGTACAAGAGAAGCGATTTCAGAAACGCATACATGATCCAATTCGTAGATGGAAATTAAGTCCAATGGATTTAGAATCACGAGCACGTTGGTTGGAATATTCAAAAGCTAAGGATGAAATGTTTAAGTATACAGATATAAAACAAGCTCCTTGGTATGTTGTTGAAGCTGACGATAAAAAATGTGCGCGGTTAAATACAATTCATCATTTGCTTAGTAAAATACCATACGAAGATTTGTCTCCTAAACCAATTACCCTCCCTCCACGCAACCAAGGTAAGGGCTATATTCGTCCACCATTTGAAGATCAGACATTTGTTCCACATGTTTATAACGGATAATTTGAAAGGATATTTTTTTAATAGTTTCCAAAGTGTGAAAACAGAAATCTTTACGTCTCCAAAATGGGTTAGAAATGAAAACTTTCTTTTCAGCTTGGTATTAACATCTGAGATTTGAAATAATGTAAATCATCCTCTAATATAATGTGTGGCTGTTTCTTTTTGAGCATTTCAATTTTTTTAATCATCGAAGCAACAAATTTTTGATGTTCATCAGAAAGAGTATTTCTAACTCTATGATTTCTTCCAGAAACAATTTTCGAAACTTCCTTCATTGTTTCTAAACACTTATCAGAGCAGAACGATGTCGTGAACTTTTCCCAAATATAATCAGTTGCTATTTTATTTGGATGAACTAAATCTGAATTATAAAATCTATAGTCGCGTAAATCATCCATCACAATTTCATATGAAGGGAAATATGAGGTATTCTTCTCAGAATTAATAAGCTCATTAATAGCGAGTAATAAGTTTGCCTTGCTCAATTGATTATTATTAGCTCCATCTTTCCCGTGCCTTACAGGACTTACAGTTAAAATAAATTTTGCTTTTGAATTTATACTTTTAATTAATTGTAATGTTTTTTTGATTGATTCAATTGTTTCATTGAGTGTTAATCTGAAGTGAGAAAAATGTTTTTGTGAAATTTTATGGCAGTTTGAAACTACAATCCCTTTCTCTAGGTGCTCATACACGTATGATGTTCCAAACGTTAAAATAATAAAATCGGCACTTTTTAAAAAAGAGTAGGCTGATTTAATGGAAGTATTAATGCTATTTAACACAACCTCTTTATCATGATTTGAAAAATCACTATGATGGTAAAAGCTGTGCCACTCACTTTGATGCTTTATCAAATCTGATTCAGAGAATTCTGCCCCATCACACGTAAACTTCAGTGAGTTATAAATTGAGATTGGGTTATAGAGTACTCCGAAAGGATTTCCCAAAATATTAAAGCGGGTTTCTCTAAAATACTCAGCAATATTCTCCGCAAAGCACGAACCAATAGTTAATATTTTGTCTCTGTGCTCAATCTTATTTAGTGGAGAATCTATTTCAATTTCTGTTCTAAATTTCATGTATAATTAAATTATTATTTAAAATGCTTTTTTATTAAAATAATGAAAAAATATTCGATAATGATACAAAGAATAAAATACTAACTAAAATTAACTTTCAGTTAGCAAAATTGCAGCTAGGAGGATTAGAAAATTACTATTGAAGAAAAAGCAAAATGGTTTGATTTAGCAACTCGATTTCAACTAAAAGATAATATTCAACTTGTAATGAAAAGAAGAGTAAATGGTGAAGGTTCATGGGCAATAATAAATTTTGCAGATAACACGGTGTTCAACTCAAATATGGAGTGGGAGCCAGCAGATTTTGGAAAACGTGATGAAGCATTTATGATTCGCACCCTTTTCCCATTAGATAGTGCTCTGGCTCAGTGGGAGCAGTACAAAATGTTTGCTGAAGATTTATAGTGTGTTAGGTTCGTGTTAACCGTGTAATCAAATCTTTATGTTGGGGAAAGTCTTTTACCAAATCATTCTGCGTTCCTAATTCGAAATCGCTGAAGTCAAATCCAGGTGCAACAGTACATCCAACTAATGTATAACTATCTATATCAATTGGTTCAGCTGCAAACCAAACATTTCTTGGAATAACTATTTGTGGCACTTCATTTTTGCCAATGTTGATTCCAACATTTTTGATTTCCAGTTTGCCATCCTCTAAAATAAGATATAGTCTAATTGAGGAACCATCGTAGAAGTGCCAAATCTCATCAGATTTTATTTTGTGGAATGCAGAGAATTGATTTCCCATCAGTAAAAAATAAATTGAAGTTGAAACTGAACGTGACCCATCATATCTATCATCTAGAGAAGTTTTTAAAAAGACTTCATCTGAACGATAAGCTTCACTATAAAATCCTCCCTCTGGATGAGGGGTTAGATTAAGATTTGATATCCACTGTTGAGTTTTTTTCATCATTGAGATATTTTGTTACAAATAAAAATTCATTTGTGTTAAGAGTTTCAGAATGTTGAATATACTTTGCAATAAGCATCATTAACCATTCCCTATCAATTCCGTTTTTATCAGCAATTTCAGTTAAGTGTTCTAGCTCTTCTGCAGCAAATTCATCATCTGAAAAAGCAACTTTTAATCCATCAAGAATGAAGCTTTCAGCAAATGATCTATTTGAAAAAACTGGTACATCATTAGTTATAAAGTCATTTTCTAATAAGTTACTAATTGAACTTTCGATAAATATTTTTTCAAACCCAAGAGTTTTGCCAATCTTAATCATTAGTGTTTTTTCTTCACTAGTTACAACATTATCACGCTTAATTAGAAGCAATAAACCTTTAAAGTATGAGCTTCTGTCCATCATTGTGAGTTTCATTTTGCTCCAAGAATAATTAGTACAATAATAAGAAAAAATAAAATAATTTCAATTTATTTTTTTCAAATTTAAATGAATAGTGTTATTCATCACGCAATAATACTTACAGTCTTTTTAAATATTTGTTCCAAAAAAAGAAATTTCCAAGAATAAATCTTAAAATGATACATTCTTTTTACTTCGTTGTTTAATAATCGAATAAAAACGAATAAAGTATAGTGGTATGGTTCTTGCGAAAGAAGAATGTTGAAAATTAAAATTTAATCTAGGAAAAAATGGAACTTGTACCAATAATCTATAATTCGCTTTTAGTAGTATTCTCTCTTTTGTCATTAGTAATTGTTGGCTCATTAATTTGTTCCAAAATTGGTTTTTGTGGAGAAAATAAAGGGACGAGGGCTCGTGGGAAAAATAGAAAAGTTAAAATGAACACTTCACCACGAACTAAACCAGTAATTAAAAGAGAGTCATTAAACAAGAAAGAAGTAGTTTTTAGAAGCTCTCAACCCAAAATTGAAAGAAAGCTTATTGATAATAAAAAGGTAAGAGTAATTAGCAGAGCAGAGAAAAGAAAAAAGGAAAATGCTCAAAATTTTGTAGTTAACAACGATTCCCGGTATTCTATAGTAAATAATGCTCCCACAGAACGTAGATCACGAAGGGATTTATATCATAAGTTCTCTAAGATGTCAATAGAATATTCACAAAGTGCTTAATTGGATAAATTATGTTTGAACAGCAAAGTATAAAAATAGCAAGTAGATATTTCAAAAAAGCATTTGACTCCCAAATGCAAGGGGATATTAGTGAAGCGCAAACAAATTATTTAACCTCAATTGAAATTCATCCAACAGCTGAAGCATTTGTAAATCTAGGGTGGACCTTTAGCAAAGAGCGAAACTATGATAAAGCAATTAAGCAGTGTCACAAAGCTCTTGAACTGGATTTGAATTATGGTATGGCATATAGTGACATCGGTTTTTATCTTTTAAAACTTGATGAGATTGATGAATCAATTATTTGGTTAGAAGAAGCTATAAAGGCAGATGATTTTGATGGCAAATTTTATACATACTATAATCTAGGAAGAGCTTACGAGCAACGTGGTAGGTGGGCAGAGAGTATTGCAATGTATGATAAATCTCTTTCATTAAAACCTGGTTTCGATCTAGGAAAAAAGAAATTACTTTTGCTCTCTTCAAAATTAAACTAGTATTACATTCATATCATATATGAAATTGTACAAGAACAGGAAAGTATAAATACTAGAACTATCCAAATTCTTTTGTGACTTTTCCCAAGACACGAATCCCATTTTACACTTCTCAATTTTATTAGTCGATCATTCTGCAATAACTGAATCTACCATTACAAGATTTCTAATAAACTTTAAGATTATTTAGTAAAATATTATTATTATTGCTATCAAATTTAAAGGAGCAATAATGGAAGAAACAACTAATGGCTTTGAAAAGGATTTAGCTGCAAACCAAGAGGATCTCTGGCGTGTATTTAGAATAATGGCCGAGTTTGTAGAGGGATTTGAAAAAATGGGTAACATAAAACCAAGTATAGCTGTATTTGGTTCTGCACGTACAAAATCAAGTCACAAATATTATAAAAAAACTGTGCGAGTTAGTAAGGAACTGGCGAAAAGAGGATTTGGAATTATCACTGGTGGTGGTCCTGGAATTATGGAAGCCGCGAACAAAGGCGCAACTGAAGTGAATGGTAGCTCTACTGGTGTTAATATTGAGCTTCCTCAAGAACAGGGTTCAAATCCATATATTGATAATGACAAACTATTAAATTTCAGATATTTCTTTGTTCGCAAAGTTATGTTTTTTAAGTATGCACAGGGCTATGTTATAATGCCAGGTGGTTTCGGAACAATAGATGAATTTTTTGAGGTGCTGACATTAATCCAAACAGGGAAAACAAAGAAAGTACCCATAGTTGTTATGGGAACTGAATATTGGGAACCCTTAATGGAATGGTTAAAAGAGTATATGATTAAGTTCAAGTATATTGAGGATTTTGATATGGACTTATTTAAAATGACGGATGACCCAAAAGAAGCCGCGGAATATATTTATCAATTCCATAAAGGCACTAAGATAATTCCAAATTTTTAAGTTGGATGAAAACAATATGAATAATTTAAAATTTATTTATACAATCATTTTATTATTAACATTGCAAGGTGTGGTTTTGGCACAGAACGATTTATCTCAAAAGCTATATGATAATTACTCAAATTATAAATTTGATTCAATTGAACAGAAACGATTTTCACATTCTGATTTAATGAATGCTCTTAATCAATTTAATAATTCAGAGTTAATTGAAATATCAACTGCTGGGTTTTCTGTTGAGGGGCGTGAAATAAAACTAATTAAAATTGGAAGTGGCAAGACCAATATAATGGCTTGGTCGCAGATGCATGGTGATGAATCAACTGCAACAATGGCTTTGCTAGATTTTCTGAATTTTATTGAAGGTGATGATGATTTTTCTAACATTAGAAATAAATTATTAGAGAGAATTACATTATACATAATTCCAATGTTAAACCCTGATGGTGCTGAGCGATTTCGTAGAAGAAATGATGTTGATATTGATATTAACCGTGATGCTTTACGATTGCAATTTCCAGAATCTAAAATTCTTAAAAAAATTCAAGAAGAGACTAAACCAGTATTTTCGTTTAATCTGCACGACCAAGGAACTCGCTATACAGTTGGCAATAGTTACAAAGTTGCAGCAATTTCCTTTTTGGCTCCTGCATACAATCACGAAAAAGATATTAATGAAGTTCGTAGAAATGCAATGAAGTTAATCTCTCAGTTAACAAATAACTTGAGTGAATTTATTCCAGGGCATATTGCAAAATATAGTGATGACTTTGAACCACGTGCTTTCGGAGATAATTTTGTAAAGTGGGGAAGTAGCTTAATTTTAATTGAATCTGGTGGCTGGAAAAATAATTACGAGAAAAGTTTTTTACGTAAATTAAATTTTATTGCTCTTGCTTCTGGATTTGAATCGATTTCTAGTGAGAGCTATAAAAATGAAACTATTGATACTTACCAAAATATTCCAGAAAATCAAAAGAGACTGTTCGATTTACTTTTACGAAATGTAACCATCGAAAAGAACGAACAAAAATTCATTGTCGATATTGGAATAAATCATAACGAAGTTGGTACAGTTGATAAAAGAGATTTCTACTTTAAAGGTGAGATTGATGATATTGGAGATTTATCAACATACTTTGGTTTTGATGAAATTGATTGCACTGGATTAACAATTGATACTGCATTAATTTATCCAGAAAAATTTGATAATTTTGATGATGTG
>CBDUTO010000134.1:0-11510 GCA_965370315.1 uncultured Melioribacteraceae bacterium | reverse complement strand
ATTATATGAAAAAACGCTAAAACAAAAGAAAATATTATTTAATGGGATAAAGCATCTAGAAAATTTTCTACCGAGGAAAGTTCTAAATTTTAGTTTCTTAATTAAGAAAGAATAATCTTAAATTTATTGATGGTATTTGCAACTTTTCAATTTTCCTAGCGTCAAAAACAATAGTTAATAAAAAATGTATTTATTTAATGGAGAGATTATGAAAAAAACAATGGTACTTATACTCAGTTTATTAATGACTACAGTATCTTTTTCCCAAACCGATTTAACACTCGAAAATTCAATTCAGATAGCACTTCAAAGAAACAGTGCTTTAGTTAAAGCAAATTATAATTTAGAAAGTAGTAAGGCATCTGTAAAGTCAGCTTATGGAGATTTATTGCCAGATTTAGGAGTTAGAAGTGGTTGGAGTTGGAACAGAACCGAAGACCCTGGTAGTGTACAAATAATTGAAGGGCAGCCAATTGATTTTCCTGAAACATCTATAGATTTTAGAAATTATTCTTTTGGAGCTGGTGGATCAGTTCTCCTTTTTAACGGATTAGCAAATTATGCTAATATTGCATCAGCAAATAATGATTATGAGGCAGCCGAGTTCTATATTGACAGATTCAAAAGGGATATAGTTCAATCCACAACTATTTTCTATTACACTATATTAAAAAACAAAGCTTTGCTAAAAGTTAAAGAAGAAAATTTTAAATACAACAATAAGTTACTTGAAACAATAACTGAAAGAAATAAATTGGGTTCAGCTCCAGTTGCAGATTTGTATGCTCAACAAGTTCAAACTGGTGGGGCAGAAGTTGATATGATTATTGCCCAGAATAATGTTGATGCAGCACAAAACACACTTATTGATTATTTATCGTTAGATGTATTAAAAGAGTACAATTTTGTTAGCAAAATTGATACTATTAATAATTCAAATATCGAATATTATAATAAAGAATTTAATGATATATTAACGATGGTTGACTACGCTCTAATAAATAGAACTGATTATTTAGGACAACAAAAAACTCTAGCAAGTGCATCCGAAGGAATTACAATTGCTCAAGGTGGTTTTTGGCCTAGCTTAACAGGTGGTTATAGTTTCTCAACTAATTCTGTAATTCCAGAAGACCTTTTTAGTAGAAAAGTTTGGGGGGTTAATTTAAGTTTGAATTTTCCGATCTTCTCTAATTTCAATACTCAAACATCTGTTCAGTATGCAAAAGTTAGAGAACTTAGTGCTCAAGAAGATTTAATGGCTCTTGAAAGAGAAATTAAAATTGAGATTAAACAAGGTTATCTGGATTTCAAAGCTGTTTCCAAAGCGCTTGAAGTATCTTTAAAAACCGTTGTTTCTGCAAGTGAAAATAGAAGAGTACAATACGAACGTTATAGCTTAGGTTCTGGTACCTTCCTAGATGTTTTACAATCTGACAGAGATTATCAAACTGCAATTAGTCAAAGAATTAGCGCAGAGTTTAATTTCCATAGTGCCAGAGAAGCTCTGTTAAATAGTATCGGAAAGTTAGATTATAAAAAATATGAGTCTAGTAAACAGTAGTTATTGATTGATAATAAATGTTTTTGTGAATTTCAAAATAAAAATAAAATTAAAATTAAAATTGAAAAATCCGTTAGTTAACGGAAGGAGATAAAGAAATGGGAAAACAGAGAAGAAAGAATTCAAAAAAAAAATATTTCATCTTTGGTGGCATTGGATTACTACTTATTGTAATCGCAGTTCTTGTTGTAACAAATAGTGATAATGAAAAAATTACTTCGGTACAGATCGAGAAAGCTGAAAAACGTAATATTACTCAAGTAGTTTCAGCAACAGGCAAAATATTTCCAGAATACCAAGTTGATTTAAGACCAGAAGTAACTGGTGAAATTGTAAAATTACCAGTAGAAGAAGGTGATATTGTTAAGAAAGGACAATTACTAATTAGAATTAAACCAGAGCAGTATATTGCTCAAAGAGATAGATCTAAAGCAAGTCTAGAGGCAGCTAAGGCAATGTTAAAAGTTAGGGAAGCCAGTTTGGAAAAAGTTACATCTGATTATAAAAGGGTAAAAGGCTTATTTGAAAAAGAATTAGCAAGTGAGCAAGAATTAGAGACTGCTAAGTCAAATTATCTTCAAAGCGTTGGTACATATGAGGCTCAAGAAGCATCCGTAATGCAAGCACGTGCTGGTCTTAATGATTCTCAGGAGCAGCTCGACAAGACAATAATATCATCTCCGATTAATGGTAGAATAACCGCACTTAATGTTGAGTTAAGTGAACGAGTTCTTGGTAGTTCTTTTAGTCAGGGTACACATTTAATGACTGTTGCTGATTTAGCAAAGATGGAAGCAAGAGTTAATGTTGATGAGAATGATGTTGTATTAATTTCTGTTGGTGATACAACAGAAGTGGAAATTGATGCATTTGGTGAAGATAAATTTAAAGGTTTGGTTTCCCAAATAGGAAATAGTGCCAATACTACTGGATTTGGAACGCAAGATGAAGTTGTAAATTTTGAAGTTAAAATAAAACTGATTAATCCTAATGAAAGAATAAGACCTGGAATGTCATGCGATGCAGATATTCAAACAGAAACAAGATTTGATGTAGTCTCTGTACCTATTCAGAGTGTTACTGCTAGAATGAATAAGGATAAAAAAGATGGAGAAGAAGGGGACAAACCTAAAGCCAAAAATGGTAAAAGAGAAAAACCAGAAGAAGTTGTTTTTGTACTTGAAGGTAATGAAGTTAAGAAAGTAAAAGTAGAAACTGGAATTAGTGACGATACTTATATTGAAATTAGTAGCGGTCTTGAAGGTGAGGAAGATGTTGTGAGTGGACCATACAGAGCAATTTCTAAAGAACTTGAAGATGGTGCAAAAGTAATGGCGCCTAAAAAGGATAAAGATAAAAAAGAAAAATCTGATTCTGATAAAGAAGAGGAAACTGAATAAAGTTATAAGTTGAAAGTGCCTTATGAGAACTAAAGATTAAAAAAGGAACTTTAGGCACTTAGCAACTTTTAACGTTAGGTACTTTTAATTAGAAATTGGGTAAATAAAATATGAATATTATAAAAATTGAACATGTAGCTAAAATATATCAAGTAGGAACTGAAGAGGTTCATGCACTTGCTGATGTTTCTTTAAAGATTGATAAAAACGAATACGTCGCAATTATGGGTCCATCTGGTTCTGGGAAATCTACTTTGATGAATATTCTTGGATGTCTTGATACACCCTCAAAAGGGTTGTATGATTTTTCTGGAGAAAATGTTAGCCAAATGGATGATAACGAACTTGCATCAATTCGAAATAGGCAAATTGGATTTGTGTTTCAGACATTTAATCTTTTGGCTCGTTCTGATGCTCTCCATAATGTTGAACTTCCACTAATCTATGCTGGAATCTCTGGTGCTGAAAGGCGCGAGCGTGCTGAAGATGCTTTAGAAAAAGTTGGTCTGGCTGATAGAATGACTCATAAACCAAATGAGCTGTCTGGTGGTCAAAGACAAAGAGTTGCAGTAGCTAGAGCTTTGGTAACAAATCCATCTATAATACTTGCTGATGAACCGACTGGTAACCTAGATACCAAGACTGGAGCTGATATTATGCAACTGTTCAATGAAATACACGAAGCCGGAAATACTATAATTCTCGTAACACATGAAGAGTATATTGCAGAACATGCAAAAAGAATTATTCGTTTACGCGATGGATTAATAGAGAAGGATGAATTTGTTGAACGCCGATTTGTTCCTAATAATGCATGAGTAACAGTTTAATAAATAGGATTTTAAAATGAAAAATTTATTATTTGAAATAAAAGAAGGATTACTCATCTCTCTAAAAGCAATTAGAGCTAATAAGGGGAGATCAGTTTTAACAACTTTAGGAATTGTAATTGGAGTTGCTTCTGTTGTACTTATGTCAACCGCTATAAAAGGGATTGACCAATCGTTCCAAAGTGGTGTTGCTTCTTTAGGTTCTGACAATCTTTACATTGATAAGTGGGCTTGGATGAATAATGACATTCCTTGGTGGGAAATGAGGAACAGAAAGCATATAACAATGGAAGACTTCAAACGATATAAAGATTTAGCAAAACTACCTTCTGCTGTATCTCCAAGTTCTAGTACTCGTAAAACAATTAAATTTAAAGAAAGATCAGTAGAATCTATAAGTATTACTGGAACAGATAATATATATATTAGTACAACAGATTTAACATTCGAAGAAGGACGTTTCTTCACTGAACTTGAAAGTAATGGTGGTAGAAGCGTTGTAGTTCTTGGTAGTGAGATAGCGAAAAAACTATTTCCTCATGGGGGCGCAATGAATCAACACACCAAAATTAGTGGACATAAATTTAAAGTTGTTGGAGTTTTAGAGGAACAGGGAAGTTGGGTTATGGGAAATTGGAATCCTGATAATCAAGTCTATATCCCAATTCAGAATATTTTTAAATATTTTGCTAGTAGACATTCGAGAGGCGTTACAATTAATGTTAGGGCAGAAAACAGCCAAATGGTTGAAGCTACTAAAGAAGAAGCTATTGGAATTATGCGTCGAGTTCGTGGTTTAAAGTATAATGAGAAAAATGATTTTTCAATAAATCAGCAAGAAGGTATATTAAATGATATAAATCAGACTGTTGGAGTAATACAGATAGCTGGTCTATTAATAACTGGTCTTGCTCTTTTTGTTGGTGCAATTGGAATTATGAATATAATGTTTGTATCGGTTAAGGAAAGAACTAGAGAAATTGGTATTCGTAAAGCGATTGGTGCAACTAAAAGAACTATATTAGGTCAATTTATTTCAGAGGCTGCAATTATATGTTTGATTGGTGGGATAATCGGTTTGGGAATTGCGATTATTGGAAGTATGGTTATAGCACAATTCGATTTCCCAGTTACCGTTGATGTAGATGCAGTAATTCTGGCTGTTGTAATTTCATTAATTACTGGAGTTTTGTCTGGGCTAGCTCCAGCATATACGGCAGCAAAACTAGACCCAGTAGATGCTTTGAGGTATGAATAAAAATAGATTATTAGAAATAAGAAACAAGATTTAAGGAAAGAAAATTTTAAATGTCTCATGTCTTGTGCTTAAATCTCTTAATCTAATTGCGGAGAAATTAATATGAAAACTATTGAAATAATTAAAATTGCTTTAAGTTCAATTAGAACAAATAAATTGAGATCAAGCCTGACTATGCTTGGAATTATTGTTGGAATATTTTCAATAATTTCTATTAGTACTATTATAGCCATGCTTCAAACAAGTATTGAAGAGGGAGTCTCTGCGCTAGGGAAGGATACATTCCAATTACAGAAATGGCCTTCTGTCCGGACTGGTACTATGGAAGAGCAAGCTATGATTAGAAATAGACGAGATATTACAATGGAAGAGTATTACCGACTTGCTGACAAGCTGGAAGGAAAGGCTCTATATGCAGCTGCTGAAAAATGGCAGTGGGGACGTAGATTAAAAAATGGAAATAAAGAAACAAATCCAAATATACAAGTTTGTGGATGTACGCCTGGTGCTTTTTCAAATAATGGATGGACAATAGAATATGGTCGCGAGTTTAACCAGCGTGATGTCGAGAGGGGTTCTCGTTACATTATTTTAGGTGCAGATATTGTAAAAGTTCTTTTCCCAATGTCAGATCCTATTGGACAGGAAGTTAAAGTTGACGGACATAAATTAACAGTGCTTGGCGTTCTCGAAAGTCAAGGAGCTTTTTTTGGTCAAAGTCAGGATAATTTTGCAGTAATCCCAATATCAACTTGGCAGTCATATTATGGAAATAGAAGAAGCGTTAATATTACAATTCAGGCATACGAAAGAGATTCTTATCAAGATTTAATTGAGACTACAGAGGGATATTTTAGAACTATTAGAAAAGTACCACCTGGAGTTCCAAATGATTTTGATGTCCGTTCAAATGAGAATACATTAAGTCAGATAAATGATATTACTGCTGGTGTAAGAATTGGTGCATTTGTGATTGCTGCTATTGCTCTGCTTGCTGCTGGTGTCGGTATTATGAATATTATGTTAGTTTCAGTAACAGAGCGTACTCGCGAAATTGGAATTAGAAAAGCAATTGGTGCAAAGAGTAAAAATATCTTAGTTCAATTTTTATCTGAAGCAGTTACCTTGTCTTTATTTGGGGGGCTTATAGGAATTGTCTTGGGGGTAGTAGTCGGTAATCTCGTAGGCTCTCTAATGAATGCAACAGCAGTAGTTCCATTCGATTGGATTTTTGTTGGGGTACTTATGTGTGTGTGTATTGGAGTTCTTTTCGGAACTTATCCAGCATATAAGGCAGCTAATTTAGATCCTATAGAAGCACTTAGGTACGAGTAAGTATAATCCTCACATAAAATTATTATGAAAATTTAGTATACGAGTTAGTCGATGGAAATGCCATCGACTACTAACCACAAGTAATAAAATATTTATCCACTCACAAAAAAATATATTTAAAGTATAATTTGAATATATTCCATATTATTTAATTCTATTTGTATAACTTATCTTAATTAAGGAGAGTAATGGATAAGCGCATTAAGCTTGAAATAAAGCTTCCACTTGTAAAGGATATTGAGTTAGTAGCACTTGAAGGTCTTGAACTTATGGGGAGACATTTACAAATCTCAGATGAGAAAATTGGAGAAGCAAGAATTCTTGTTACTGAAGGTGTAATTAATGCAATTGAACATTCGGAGAATAAATCTCCATTTGTTGATGTTCATTTTATAATGAATGTGGATGCCCTCATCATCATCATTACTGATTACGGAAAAGGTTTTGACCCATCTACTGTTGAAAATCCAGAGATTGGAAAAAAAATAAATAGTGACTATAAAAGAGGCTGGGGATTAAAGTTGATGAAGGAAATGTCGGATGATTTTAAGATAGACTCTGGAGAAGAAGGCACTAAAATTACAATTACAAAGAATTTAAGATAGAGGAAATAAATATGAAAATGGATTTTAGTTTAACATCAAATATTGTAGATGATGTCTTAGTATTAAAAACTGAAGGATACATCAATAATGATGGTGGGGAAAAGATATCAGATGAGTTTGAAAAGCACTTCGTAAATGGAATAAACAAAGTGCTTATAGATATTGAAGATTCGAAGGTAGTGAACTCGATAGGAATTTCATATTTAATTGAAATTATTGAAAAATTAAATGAGAAAAATGGCACTTTATATTTTTGCAACATGGATGCTGCTATTGAAAAAACATTTACAATTATGGGCCTTTTTCAATTTTCAAAAAAAGTTGATTCCGTAAGTGATATTAAAAAATAAATAGGTTTGTTGTGGATATAGAATTATTAACTGAAAAACTTTCCCTACAAGTTGAATCGTTTCAAGAAAGTTTTCAAATGCTTTCAGGTTCAAATTCTATTTTGGCAATGTCTATTGCATTCGAAAAAATAATTAGAGGCAATTTTTTTACAACACAAACATCAGTATTCCATAGGGATTCTGAAAAATCAGAGTGGAAAAGCTTAGTCTCAAAAAATGAAGGGCATCTGAAAAAAATTACAGAATTAGATTCTCCGAATGGGATAAGGGTTTTTTCAAATATAGACTCTACTGAGTTAATTAGTATTGCAAAATTAAATGATAGTTCGGCATTTGCTGTAGTGATGGGGGCTAAACTTGGTAGTGAAAAATATACTGATATTGACAAGGTTACTCTTCAAATATTTATTCAACTATTTGATAATGCATATCAATCATTTTTACTTCGTAAAAAGGAGAAAGGTCTAATTTTTTCACTTAACAATAGTGTAGCACAATTAAATAGTTTAATTGATACTGGAATTGAAATTTCCAAAATAAATATTGGAGATGAATTACTCGAACTTTCATTGGCTAGAGCTATAACACTGACTAATGCATCGTTTGGAAGAATTCAAAAATTTGAAGATGATATTTTGGTTGACGAACTTCTATTCCCTCCGCAGATATCTATTGATGATAATCCGATAGTGAGTAAAATTAGTTCTGATTTGAATAATGAAAATATTCAATTGAGTTATAAACTTGAACTTTTTAATAAGGAGAGCAGAGCAGGCTCTGTTCAGTTTGACGATACAGATGAACTATTGATTAGCGCAATAATTAAGCAAGTAGAGAGTGCCATTGAAAATAAACGACTTCACCAAGAGGCTCTTGAAAATGAAGTAATGAGAAGTGAGCTCTCTATTGCCAGTGATATTCAATTAAGAATTCTTCCAGACTCTCTTCCAGAAATTGATGGTTATGATTTAGCAGGCACAAACATTCCTTCTAAGGAGGTTAGCGGTGACTATTATAATGTATTTAATCTTAAAGATGGTCGGTTTGCTTTAGTTGTTGCAGATGTAACTGGAAAAGGAATGCCAGCCTCACTTTTAGTAAGCACATTAGATGCTTCATTACAATCCTATTTGGATATGCAAACACCGCTCTCTGAGATGGCAGTAAAACTTAATACAATAGTTTATAATGCATCTACAGCCGATAGATTCATTACGTTTTTCATAGCAATTTTGAACCCAGAAAATGGAGAACTGGAAGTAGTAAATGCTGGACATAATCCACCATTAGTATTGAAAAATGACAATTCAATGGTTAAAATTGATGCTGGTGGAGTTGCTTTTGGAATGTTTGATATGGGGCTTCCATTTGATGGTGAAAAAATTATTCTAGAAAAAGGTGAGAGGCTCTTTATTTTCTCTGATGGTATTCCTGAAGCAATGGATAAAGATGAAAATGAATATAGTGATGAACGACTAGATGAATTTTTTATTAACAAAAACAATTTAAACTCAGATGATTTTATTAACTCAGTAGTTGAAGATGTTAGAATTCATGCCAATGGTGAACATCAGAGTGATGACATCACAGCAATATATTTGATTCGGAAATAAGCTAGTGTAGAAAAATAGGAACTTGATGAAAAAAACAGCTTTGTTTTATTTGGCAACAATTATCTTTGGATTTATTTCGCTAATAAATGCAAAGTCGTACGACACTATTCATATTCAATTGGATAGCTTGAAGGAAAATCCAGTTATATTAGATTCACTGTGGCAGTATCATGTAGGTGATGATTCGGCTTGGGCATCCCCTAGTTATGATGTATCGGAGTGGGATACGATAAAAACTTGGTTTTTTATTGATGAAATTTCTGAAGAAAAATGGACTGGAATTGGTTGGTTTAGAAAAACGATTCTTATTGATTCAGCGTTAATAAACAAATCAATTGTATTACAGATGTTTCACTACGGCGCATCACAAATATATTGGAATGGAAATTTAGTCCATAAATTTGGAGAAGTTGGAATTGACACATCATCTGAAAAAACTGATCAACCAAATTATATTCCTATTGTAATCAATTTAGATACAACAAGAGTTAATACATTAGCAATTAGATATTCGAATCAGAATTCTATAGTTGAAAAAGACTGGACAAAAAGATGGTTCAGAGGAATTGGATTTCGTGTAATAATTAGGGACGTAAATGAATCTTTTACCGAGTTAATTTGGCAAGGAAGAGTTTCAGCTGGCGTGAATTTTGGCATAGCTGGACTTTTTCTAGCGCTATCTGCGCTTTATTTTTTTCTGTTTATATTCTATGCACGTCGAATTGAGAATCTTTACTATTCTCTATTCACTCTATTTATTGGATTTCTTTTCATATCCACCTATTTTAGACATGCATTTTTTATAAGCTCAACAATCCATATTCTCTTTGGTGCAATTACGGTACTTTCAATAGTTTATGCATTCTTATTCTATTTGGCATTTCTTAATTCAATATTTTACAGAAAAATAATCAAAGTATTTTGGGGGTTTGCAATTGTTACTGTAATATATTCGATTATTTATTTCCTCTATATCCCGAGAGAAATACTTCAATATTCTATACCGGGTTTTGTTACACTTGCTACGTTAGAGGGATTAAGAATTATTATTGTTGCAATTAGGAAGAAAAAACAGAATGCTTGGATAATTGGCGGTGGAGTAATTGTCTTTGCTACTCTTATACTTTCTTTATTTTCTATTGCCCTAGTCACTGATTCAGTAAATATTTCGGGGTTTCTTGCTTTCTCTATTTTTATGATTGGATTATTTAGTATTCCACTCTCTATGGCTATATATCTTGCTAAGCAGATAGCATTAACAAATAAAAATTTGGAAAAACAGCTTGAAACTGTCAAAGAATTATCTGCAAAGGAACTAGATAATCAAAAAAGGACTGCCGAGTTAGAACTGAAAGCCGAACGTCAAAAAGCTGAAAATGAGAGGAAGACAAAAGAGTTGGAGGATGCGAGAGAGCTGCGATTGTCATTGCTTCCTAAAAATATTCCGGAACTCTCTGAATACGAAATTGCTGTTCATATGGAGACAGCTACAGAGGTCGGTGGCGACTATTACGACTTTCATGTGGAAAATAATACTTTAACTATAGCTATTGGGGATGCTACCGGACATGGACTTAACGCAGGAACAATGGTAACAGCCACAAAATCACTATTCAATAATTTTGCGGAAAATGATGATATTTTGGATTCGCTTAGCAAGATTTCATTGTCCCTAAAAAAAATGAATTTCCGTTTCCTATCTATGTGTTTGGCGTTGCTAAAATTTGATAATAACAAAGTGAAAATTTCTTCTGCAGGTATGCCTCCAGTTTATATATACAGAAGTGGAGAAGCAAAGGTTGAAGAAGTGTTATTAAAAGGTATGCCACTTGGTACGGTCAAAGATTTTCCTTACAAACTTGAAGAAATTGAGTTGAATAGTGAGGACGTCCTTTTTCTTTATAGTGATGGATTTCCAGAACTTTTTAATGCTGAAAAAGAACTTTTGGGTTATGACAAAATTAAAGAGGAATTTAGAAAGACTGCAATGGATACACCACAAAAAATTATTGAAAATTTAAGAAAAATAATCGATAGTTGGAAAGGGGATATTGAAATAAATGACGATATAACTTTTGTTGTGGTTAAAAAGAGATAAATGTTTAAAATATATTTGTAAAAAATAAAATTATGTGTTATTTTTAAAGTCTTGATGATTTACATTTTGAATGACTCATATGGGGGTATAGCTCAGTTGGTTTAGAGCGCCTGCCTTACAAGCAGGAGGTCCTTGGTTCGAATCCATGTACCCCCACAAAATTGCCACTTTTTAGTGGCTTTTTTATTTTAAAACTCCCAATTCTTTTACTTCTCAGAATCAAAATCGGAATCAAAATCAAAATCAGAATCAAAATCAGAATCACCCCTTTTTCAAATTCATTTAGTTAGTTTATTGAAATAGTTCTCAGTTCAAAAATACTAGAATTAGAATTTCGTATTAATGAAAAGTTACTTTTAAAGTGATTTGTTGGCCATTTGCAAATGAACAAGCACAAGGGATTTTATTGGTCACAGCCCGGAGTTAAAACTATGCACTTTAGTGCATCTCGCTTTAG
>CBDUTO010000133.1:0-11515 GCA_965370315.1 uncultured Melioribacteraceae bacterium | reverse complement strand
ACTTCCGATAATTTATTTTTAATATAATTTCACAAAAATCGTTTGATTTTTATTTAGGAGTTGGACCCAACCTTAATTACTCATACAATAAATGGGAGGATGAAAATTCAAATGAAAGCTATGATAATAATTATAACCATGGGTATGAAAATAGCAGAAAATCTTATGGAGTAGGGATTATTTCATTAATAGGAATTGAAGCTTATATAACAAATTCAATATCTCTTTTTGCAGAAACACATTTCACTGGGATGAAACATTGGTCAGATTATAGTAATAATTCAAATGGGAGTGATTATACTAGAGAGAGTACAAATACTAGTTCTGGCTGGAATGCTAATCTAAATTTAGTAAAAGTTGGTTTAGGTATCTATTTTTAGTGGTATTTTGTAGTGGATGCAAAGTTTGCGTCCACTATGTATAGCTAAATTATCCACTTAAATTTCCATTTACAAAACGATGTAGAATTGAAGAAATGAATGTTTGGTATGGTAACCCCTCAGTAATAGCTTGACGTTGGAGCTCAGTTAAGTCACGTTCAGAAATTCTAATATTTACTCTCTTGTTTTTCCGAATAGTATTCTGAGCATATTCGCTCAATTCATTTCTTCTATTTTCAATATTTTCTTTACTATGAAGTTTTCCATTTTCTAGCAATTCCAATATTTCTAGTTCTTCTTCATCAAATTCATTTTTCATTTTTCTCTCCTAAATATTCTTTAGTAGCTTTTCTACTTGGAATAATGGTCTTTAGAAATATCTCTTTTTCATTTTCAACATAAGGAATTGCATAAACATAATTTTTAATATCAATCAGCATTATTCTCTGGTTTGGATATTTCTTTCTATTTGGATGAGGAACATCATCAATCAATTTATTATTATCGATAGCAAATAAGATGTCTTCAAACGATATCCCACGATTACTAATTAATATTTGATTTTTTCCTCTATCCCAATTATACAATTTCATACACTAATATAATCCATTGTGTGCATTTTGGCAACATATATTTAGGGTTTAAATATATTTAATATAGCAAATACTGCAGTTTCTCACGTCGCTTCACTCCTCAGAATGACATTTTGTTGACTTTTAACCCACGACTTAAGTCGAGGGTTAATACTGAATCACCATGATATCAAACCGTTTCAACGGTTTTAGTAACTCTACTAAAACAATTATTATTTTTCTGTTATTCAACCATCTTAGTAAGAAGCTCAAACTTTTCATGCACTGCTACTCTTCAAATTGTAAGTATTTAAATTCTTTTATCTTTGTATATTTCAGAGTGAAAAGAATCATTCCAATATTATTTTTAGTACTTCTCGTTTCTTGCTCAAATGAAATAAAGCAACCACCAGGCGTTTTTGCAAAAGACTCACCCATTCAATCACCTCTTGTACAATCAGAAGTTTGGGAACGAGATGGCTATTTCATAAACGCAATTGCACAGTTTGAATTAAAAGCAAAAGTACTTGGTAAAGAACGATACAGATTTGATAGAGGATCTGATATTGCACCTTATGATTTAGCTTTAGGATGGGGACGAATGTCGGATCAATCAATAGTTGATAAATATGATATTTGGCAACGTACACGCTGGTTCTACTGGGAAGCAGATAATCACCCACTTCCACGTAAAGAGATTGAACGAAGCGCCTCCAACATGCATATAATACCAGCAACAGATGAAGTATTAGAGGAACTAGATGACTTAGTAGTTGGTGAAATTATTTATCTCAAAGGATATTTAGTCTCTGCAATGCATCCAGATGGTTTTCGTTGGAAAAGCTCTTTAAGTAGAAACGATACAGGGGGTGGTGCATGTGAAGTAGTTTTTGTTGAAAAGTTGTTAAGGATTAAATAAGAAAGATTTTACAGCATTGGAGCGCATCTATCCAAAATAAGTATGATAAAAATAAATTCCCACAATTTTATTTTATAAAAGCTTTGTTTTAGTAATTATCTATTACAAATTGCGGGATTTTTCAGTTTCATATATTAAACGATATATCTAAAATTAGAATGTTTTTTTCTCTTTTGAACATAAGTAATAATTATTCAATTTGATTTGGATAGAAGTAGACAAAGGCTTAGGGATAGAAACGGGATTAACCACGTTTTTTTTGTGGTTAATGTAGTGGATAGCCCGCCCGAAGCCCCAAATAATGCTTTTGGCAGTTGTACAAGAAAACAAGAAAAAGAAATTATTCCGTTGCTTCCTTCCCTTCTGATTTGTTGTTGTAATAACGAGTTGTTGGGTATGCAAAATCAATGTTTTTATGCTTTGCAAATTCTTCCAATACAGCTTCCCAAATTATCTCTTCTGTTCCTCGTCTTTTCTTAACTCCGCAAATATATCGCATTGTTAGTAGAACTCCACTATCCTTAACAGTAGTATAAACAATAGGAGTTAAAGTACGGTAAAATATCATAAACTTTTTGGATGCATCTTTAATTTGTTTCTCTGCCTCATTGGAAAGAGATATTGTTTTACTATTTATAACTTCTGTCAATATTTCTTTAGCTTTTTTCCAATCACTTTCAAATGTTAGCAACACTGGTATTTCATCCCAGATATACTCAAATCCCTCAGTATAGTTTGCTTGCCATTGTGTAAATACTAATCCATTTGGAATGTGAATAATGCGTCCAGTACTTTGGTCAGCGTCAACCCAGTTACCTACTTCAATAACTGAGAATTGAAATAAGCGAATGTCTATTACATCACCAGTCACCTCGCCCATCTGAACTCTATCACCAATCTTAAAAGGTTTTCTGATTGTAATAAAAAGCCACCCACCAATATTTACAAGTAAGTCTTTGAAGGCAATTGCAAGACCAGCAGAAAGGAGTCCAATAAAAGTGCCAATAGATTCAAAAATTCCGAACCAAATTCTTGATAGAATTATAATTGCGAAAATCATGGTGACTGTTTTTAATGTTTTGCCCCAAAAATATCGCTCTTTGTAGTCTTCTAATTTATCTACTATTAATTTGTTAGCTATTTTTCTAAAAATCCATATAAAAAGAAATAGTAGAAGTGAGTTAAATACTTGAAGTTGTAATTTTTCTGAAATCCCAATAAAGCTTTCAATTAATTCATGAATATTTGAGAGAAAATTTTCCACAATAATTATGTAAAACTAGTAATTGCTTCAGGAACAGATGGATAAACATTGATAACCGAGCTAAGTTTTACACTTTCTAATAAAGATGTAATTTTTTGATCGGAACCACCAATATTTAGAATTGCATTTTTATTTCGAGCGGCAGAAAATAGTCGCACAATTAGTCCAATATGAGAACTATTTAAAAAATTAACTCCTGATATATCAATAGTAGTTTTGGATATTCCCTTTTCTAGATTCACATTTAGAAATTTCTCAAACCCATCATTGTCAGTTTTGCTTAGTAATTCTGAATTAATTTTAACAACTAATAGATTATCAATTATTGAAGATTCAATTCCCATCTTTTCCACCTAATAACTAATAAAAAACTTTTGGAATATTAAAGATGCTCCACCAATAGCACCACTGAAAGATTTAAACTGAGAAAATTTAAGTCGAGTATTTTGTGCATATTCTGATATCACATCATTTAGAATTGCTTTTCTAATTGCAGGTTCAATGAATTCTTCTGCTTCACAAATATCACCACCAATAATTATTAGTTCTGGATTTAATAGATCAACAAGTTGAACTATCTTTTTCCCAAATTCTTTGGCGAGTTCTTTTAGAACGTATATTGCACCAGAATCTCCAGATTTTGCAGATTGGATTACATCAGAAACGGTAATTTGTTTTCCATTTTTAAACTTCTCACAAAGCCGACACTCACTTTTATAGATTGCTGAAGCTTCTTTTACGCTGTTTTTAAGAAATCCATCTGGAAGAAAAGTTCTAACTTCTCCAGCAGCACTATTTGAACCTCTGTGTAGCTCATGATTAATAATAAATCCAGCACCCATACCAGTAAAATTTTGATGTACAACAAGGTATAATAGATCCCTAACCATATTTTCACTCTTAGAAAGCCATTTTGCACCAAGTGCACCAGCGTTTGCATCATTTTCAAGTTCTATATCAAAGTCGAAACGTGATTCAAGAATTTCCTTAAAATTCACTGAGTGTAAATCAAAACCAATTGAATAAAGGATTCTTCCTTTATCGCTATCCACAATACCCGGCATTGCTAAACCTAATCCAAGTATTTTTTTCTTAGGAACTTTAAATTCTTTAATTACAGTATCAACAATCGTTTTAATTTGGTCAGCAATTTTTTCAGGATCCTTTGTATATTCAATTTCGTAAGTTCTTTGAAAAATCACTTCGCTTTTAAAATCTAGCAAGACTAAACTGATCTCTTTGGATAGCAATTCTACTCCAAAAGTAAAACCGTAGTCGGAAGAAATATCCCACAATACTGGAGGTTTTCCACCTTGTATAGTAGTTCCACCCATTCCAATTCTTCTAATGTAACCTTTCTCTTCAAATTTTTTAAGGGTGTAAAGTACTGTTGAAATCTGAAGTCCAGTGATATTACTGATTTCTCTTGCAGATATTGAGGAATTCATCCTAACGAGATTGATAATGTGCTGACGGTTTAAGCCTTTTACTAATTTTGATGAGCCACTTGTAAACATAATTTTATTATTTTATGAATAAATAATTATTTATCCATTAAGATTCGAAAAAAGATGATAAAAAACAAGAATATTTTATAATAACCATCACAATTCTACATGTTTCAAAGACTTAACTTGCTATTTTATAATTAGTTAGGTTATTACATGCTCTATCAAAACCTCAGCCATTAATATTTATAGTCATAAGAAACCTTTAGCATAGCTAAATAATTTTCATAATTAGCATACTCTGGGATACTATTTCCAGAGCCAAGTAAATAGCCACCATTATAGCCTGCCTTTTCAATATTATAAATAGCTCTCTCTGTAACTTCTTCTACAGTGCCACGTGCTAAGAGATCAACATCTACACTTCCAATTAGAGAAAGTTTGTCACCATATTTCTTTTTCACTTCTGCAATTTCCATTGCTTTCGGTTCTATTGGATGAATTGCATCAACACCGCATTCAATAATGCGGTCAAAGACATCATAAAGAATTCCATCAGTATGATAGATTAATGGCTTATTATATTTTTTTGCTAAATCACCAATTTTCTTTAGCCATTGAAATAAGTATGTTTCTAATACTTCTGGCGACATGAGTAGTGCATTTGTAAAAGCTATATCGTCACTAAACCAAAGGACATCCACCGCTTCACTTTTTGCCATATATTCAAACATGCTTAAAACCAGATTACCAATTTTATCATTTATTTTTTTAATTAAATCTGGATTTTCAAACAAAGCAAATGAAAAGGTTTCAAAACCCATCATTTCCCATGTTAAGGTAAATATATCCCCGTACTGCCCAATTACACCAAGTCCATTAGGTAAAAGTGGTTTTATTTGCTCAAATTTCGAATAGTCAAAATCATCCTTATCTGGAAATTTATAATTTTCGAAATCGTCATCATTTGCAATTACACCCTTCCCTTCTGTTGCCCACATTCCAGTTTTTTGAGCTCCAATTTTAGCTGGATTAAAATCAACAACTGGTTGGAGTTTAACATAATCGTAACCAGCTTTATACCAGAATTCGACCTCATCTTTTAATTTAACTATTGGTCTTCCAATAAATCTTTCTTTTATTGTTGGATGAACTCCCAATTCTGCAAGTGGTACATAACTAGCTTTGCCTCTTTTTAAAACCTTGATAAATTCATTAATATTTGGTTCTCTCATTTTAGCTATTTCCCTTCTCTAATTTTCCAACTTCGTCCAATAATACTTTGCAATATAATAATGCACCATATTTAATCAGAACATATTGGTATAATATATTCCTTACTAAATGGCGATATATATTCAACACCAATTTTTTCATAAACATTTTTTGATATTCCAATATCGGCGAGTAATAGCTTTCCGCATTTCTCCTCAGTGAGTCCTCTCTTTGGAAGTGCTAATGTCATTGTCATATCAGCCTTAAAATAGACTCCATAGTTTTCTCCAGTTGTTGAATCAATACCGGATGGGACATCAAGTGAAATCTTTTTTGATTTTTGGTTATTTGCCCATTTAATAAATTTAAGTGATTCCCCTCTTGGTGCATTTAATAAACTATATCCAATTATCGCATCAACAATGATATCGGTTGTAATATTATCTAGATTCTTCAAAATAGTTCCACCAGCATTCTCAAATATTTCTAATTGTTTTTTGGGAACTTCCTTCATTTTGGATTTATCTGTGACAGCTAATTTTACATTGTAATTTTTATTTAATAAATGACGAGCCGCACAAATTCCTCCACCACCGTTTCCACCAGTGCCAGCAAGAATTATGATAGATGGCTCAGATATTTCTGTAACCATGTCGATAATTGCAAGAGCTAAATTTCTTCCAGCATTTTCCATCATCTGAAATAGATTTGGTCCGGTCTCCTCAATTGCAATTCTATCAATTTCAACCATTTGTTCAGTTGTAATTGCCGGAATTTGAATTCCATCAGTTGTTGTAAAATAATTATTCATAATATGCACCATTACTGAGTTCACTCCAAAAAACAAGCTGAGACCCATTTGGGGTGGTCTGTCTTTAGTTAGTTCCCCCATGTTAAAACATTGGGTTAATAATATCTATTTCAAAGCGAGCAATCCATTTGCTCTCAAAATATTTTTGCAATATCCTCTTTTACATTTTCAGAAATATCAAACCGGATTACATTCCGCTTGTTATCAAGCAATGCTGCTCTATCACCGAGTGCTTGAGCATTTACCAATACATTAAATGACATATCAGATTTATCTTCACCAGCTTCATTTGGAATTTCAACATCAGTTTTATTTTGCGAAACAATTTGGATAAAGAGACCATTGCCAGCATCCCCTTTGTGTAACTGTCCAGTAGAGTGTAGAAAGCGAGGACCAAATCCAACAGTAGTTGCAACTTTATACTCTTTCTGAATTTTTGTTCTAAGTTTATGAAGAGCGTCATTTGTATCCTCATCCATATTTACATATGCTTGGATTGAAACATAACTTCTCCCAGCTACATCGTTCTCACCAACATTAGCATTATTCATAAACTGTGGAATTACATCTAAAATATTTAATGCAATATTTTCGCCATATACCTTAATGCCATTTTCAGTCAGTGCTGGAGTAAGCTGTGCAATTTCACCTTCTTCTAAATATTGTTTCATCATTTTACGACCAATAATTTTTGCTTCTTCAACATTTGGTTGATCGTATGGTTGTATGTCTGTAACCCAACTTGCAATTACTGTTGCCATCTCCCAAACAAAAAACTGTGCCCCTAATTGATAAAGAGAATCTAACTCAATATTAATTACAACGAAACCAGCATTTTCCAATTCAGCTATTTTATCTTGGTTTGAGAGGTCATCTTTCAAATGGATATTCACAAATAAACGGTCTTTACTATATTCAGATTGAGTGAGTAAATATTCTCCTTCAACTGGTAGAATTCCTTTACCATCTTTGCCAGTACTCTCTGCAATGAGTTGCTCAACCCAAGCACCAAAAGGCTTGAATTCATTGGAGAGAATGTATGTAACCTTATCAACTCCTCTTTCAGCAAGGACACCAAGGGCCACACCAATTTTTGCTATAGAATTTGCTTCGCTTTTTGATTCTGTAATTGCAACATCAACTAGTTCAATAAATTTAATTAAGTCAACACCAATTAAAGCTGCTGGGACAAGACCAAAGAGAGAGAGTGCAGAATATCTTCCACCAATATTTGGATCATTAATAAATATTTTTCTAAATTTTAAGTCCTTAGCCATTTGTTCTAATCCACTACCAGGATCAGTGATTGCAACAAATCGGCTTCCAACTTTATCTTTGCCAACAGATTCTATTGTTGTATTATAAAAACGTTTCATAAATGATATAGTCTCTACAGTGCCACCAGACTTTGTTGAAACAATGAATAGAGTTTTTTGAGAACTAAATTTATCAATCATGCTCTGTACTTGATCAGGATGTGTGCTGTCAAGCACAGATAAATCAAGATACCCACTTTCAACTCCTAGAATCTTTTTGAAAACTTCTGGTGCAAGGGATGAACCTCCCATACCCAATAATAAAGCATGTGTAAAGCCTTCTGATTTAATTTCATCAACAAACTGAAGTACTTCATCTAATTTAGTTTTTGCTACATCAGAGCAATCGAGCCATCCAAGTCTGTTGCTTATTTCCGTTGGGTCATTGCGCCATACTGTGTGATCTCTTTCCCAAATGCGTGCAACTATATTTTTATCTTTAAGTTCATTTAATTTTTCGATAAAATCATTTTCATATTTTCCGAGATTTAGTTTAATTTTGTTCATTTTATACCTCAATTTATTATTCACAATATATGTCATTGCAAGGAGTCCATTTACTCTGGACGACGTGACAATCTCTTACAGATTGCTTCACCCTAAAAACTGGGTTCGCAATGACGGTCTTGTATCTATTTTATTTAAATTCCAATTCTTCACTTTTAATCTTTTATTTTTTCTTACTCAATCCCAAAAAGTCTTTTCATCTCATTGTTATCAATACCTTTGGCTAATTTTTCTTCATCTTCAATTGCATCTTTCTTGTTCATCTCTCTTGCAAATACTTCAGCTTTAATTGTTGAACAGCTATTTACTCTTGCGAAATCAAGCACATTAAAATCTGAACTTACAACGGTAATCAATTTTGGATTATTGGAAAATGAGATTTCATCTTTAATTTTATTATCGGCAATTGTATTTTCAGAATAAACTATTTTTATTCCCTTTGCTCTAATATGACCATTCTGATGACCATCAAAATGGAGTGATACCTGAATTTTCTTGTAATATAAATATCTCTCTAATTGAAAAACTAATCCTTCTCTAGAGGACTGTTTCTCTTTCTGTTGCATCTTCCAAAGTTTTGGAATTTTGCCTATTAAGTTATTTCCATCAATTATGTAGTGTCTTTTCATTATTTGTTTTTTGTAAGAAATAGGACGCAGATGACATTGGTTTAATAGAATTTTGTCAATGCCAATCAGACAAATCAGTATCATCTCTGTTCTATCAAGTTTCTATACTATCAGTAACCTGAATAAATATCTTTTGATTTTGAAAGTTTTAAATCTCTAAATTCCGGGGCTTTAAGCCTAATTTCAAATTTGAATCCTCTGTATGTTCCTATTGGGTTCCACAACATGTTGGCTTCCCAAGCGTGTAAATCTCTGTAAATTGTAACTTGCGGAGCATTCATTTTATCGTTAGTTATATCGTAACTTCCACGAAATGTAATTTTCCATTTTTGTGTTAAGTTGAAACTTAAATCAAATCCGAAATTAGAACGCTTGGTTGAACCAGTCTCTAAATTTCTATCTGTAAAATTATAATTATAAGTCATGTTCAAATTCCAAGGAATTGCAAAGTCTGGCTCTTGATCTTTATACAATTCTATGTAATCTCCCTCTTCCTCATTATTGACAGCGAATTCATCAATCTCTTCTTCGCCTTTTTTCTTCTCTTCTTCAGGAGCAAATAAATCTTGAGAAAGTGAGGAGGATAAATTCATATTAAAACTAGTTAAATGGAGGAATCCAGAATTTCCAATTAGTAGCTCGTTTATTTGACTTCCATCTGAATAGATATATGGAGATAAAGTTGAACTACCATGCAGTGTTAACATTCTACCAATTTGAGTCCTGAAACTTAAACTAATATCATCGTATTGTAATGAGTCTGCAGCGAAATTATATCCACTAGATATTCCAACATCAAGAAGCTTAATTTTATGCGATTCAGAAGTCGTATCAGTCGGGTCCTTAATTGTTTTAATTTCAAATATATTTCCTAATGATAGAGAGAGTCTTTGAGATTCTCCATTTGAAGCACCACCAAATATCTGATTCCCAAATTTATCATACTCGATAATATTACCATCTTCATCAACATAAGTATCATAATATCCCCACTTCTCTTTCGAGAAATCTGGTCTGTAGGAATACGTTATTCGTGGTTCAAATGTATGTCGAAACGCAGAAACTCCTAGTATCTGAGGTTGAGCCATTCCATAAAGTTTTGTTGATGCTGAAAGATTAAAGTTAAAAGTATTAACAGTATTTAATTCGTTAACATCATATTGGTCTACAAAATAGATTGTAGTATCATTTCTAGATGTATCCACATATGAATTGATATCTTGTATTTGTCTCTTGTTGTACCATTTGGAACTTAAACTAACGCTTGGTGACAAACTGATATATCCAAACTTTGGTGATGCTGATATATTTACACGATGGTCAAGCCCACCATGGATAGTGTGTTCTGTTGTTGTTGAATCTATTACATCCTTTTTTCTATTGTTCCTAAATTTACCTGAGTAATCGAAACCAATTTTTTCGTACCATCCCATATCTTTACTACTTCCTGAGTTACTTCGGAATGGGTATACACGAGACTTTGAAAATGAGACACTTGGTAAATCCTCTGTAATATCTCCAGATTCCAAATTCTGAGTTCGGTTATAGTTAATTGACAAATTCATTCCGCTTCCATCCCAACGCTTTGATAAAGTTGCATTTGAGACAATATCTTGTTGAACTCTATCAGCAATATTTGGACTATTGTATTCAAGATAATCACTCGACATGAATTGCAGACGAGCATCAAGTTGCATAGTTGGTGTAATTTTTTGGTGGTGATTTACATTAATATTCCAATTAAATAGTTCTGAATAATCTGGGTCTCCAGTTTCATTTGAAATTCTATTTGAGAATCCACCATTTATATTTCCATTATAGGAATATCTTTTTTTATATCTCATTCTACTACGAACGCCATAACCACCTTTAAAATAATAATCTCCATTAACAGTGAAATCAGCGTAATCATTAATTACATAAAAATAGCCCATATTTCGTAGGTACCAACCGAGTGTACCATCATTACCATAAGTCGGGGCAATAATACCAGATGCTCTTCCAGTTTTATTTGGGAATACACCCCACGGTAATGGGATTGGAATTGGTACACCACCGATATACATGAAAATCCATTTGGCAATTATTTTGTCGCCCTGAATAATTTTCATACGATCAGCACCAAAATAGTAGTGTGGCGTATCTGCATCACACGTTGTAAATTGTCCTTCATCAATAAAAAATGTTTTCTTATCTACCTTCTTCACCTTTTGTCCAGTGTAGGTTTTGTTATCTGCACTATTTTTAGCCAGTGAAATAAACCCTTTTTGAGTTTTGAAATTATACTTAATACTTGTTCCCTCGTAAGTATCACTCGCCTCTTTTAGTACTGGAGTTTCAACAATTGTAACATTTGCAGAATCTGAAAAATCCTCTCTTCCAATCGCTTCGAGATTACTGGTTTCAAAGTTTACTTTTATATTTCCACTCTGTAGTTCAGTCTCTTTATACTTA
>CBDUTO010000132.1:0-11748 GCA_965370315.1 uncultured Melioribacteraceae bacterium | reverse complement strand
ATACAAACTTAAAGTGAAACTTATTCGTGTTTAGAAATTCAGCAAACCCTAATTATAACAGTGTTGTCATTGCGAACATCTTTTTGTGAAGCAATCTGCTGAATTGTTATTGTCTTAGTAGATTGCTACGTCGTTCAAAATACGAACTCCTCGCAATGACTTGCGTTTTTCACTCCCCTTTGCATCCTAGCGTTTTTGTGGTTCTCTATTATTATTAAACACCACCATTTACAGAGAGAAAATGTTCATTCTTTTCTTCTATCTCATGTAATTGATAAGGAAGCTGAATTGTAAAACATGTTCCTGGTCGGTTATTTGTCCCTATTGTTGATGGACTTTGCACTTTAATAGTTCCTCTATGTTGCTTCATAATTTCTTGAACAAGTGACAGACCAACACCAGCTCCATCTTGATTTTTATCACCAACATTATTTGCCCTATAAAATTTTTCAAATATTTTACTTATTTCATTATCGGGAATTCCTATTCCATTATCATGAATATCTATAGTTATACAATCCTTTTTGAAATCACAAAATATTAATACAATCCCATTATTAGGGGTATATTTAATTGCATTACCAATAAGATTGGAAAATGCTAATTTTAATAAAACTCTATCCCCTTTAAGGATTTTTGATTTATTAGTTAATGTTTTTTCAAGTTCAATATTTTTTTCATCCACTCTCTCTTTGGTTAAATCAATTATTTCATCAATCAATTCATTAATATCAACATCCTCGCTTGTTTTATCATCTAATAATCTTAATCGAGAAATTCTTAGTATATTATTTATCATATCAAGTGATTCTGTAGAGCGAATTATTGCTCTGTTCAATTTCTCTTTTATTTTTGGAGAAACTTCCCCAAGAAAGCCATCCAATATTAATGAGACAATTGATTTTGTGGCTGCAATTGGAGATTTAATTTCATGCACTACTCCCATTATATATTTTTGTTTTTTCATTTCTGATTCGTTAATCTCTTTAAGAGCTTCGAATAGATTTTTTTCTTTCAAGTAGAGCTGATTTGCAATTCTGTTAGTGAGATAAACACTAACCATTATTGTTAAACTGAAAAAGAGTAAGGTAGTAATTATATATTCTGGATTATTATAAAGCTCCATCTTATAAACACCTAATAAACAGTAGTGTGAGATGTATTCTGAATACTGTAGATATGATATTGAAACCATTGCAACAATTGTTGCGAATGCAATAGAATACATTACAATGCCTGGTAAAATTAAGCTACCAATAATTAAATGAAAGATATAAAACAAATAGAGTGGGCTTTCAATACCTCCTGTATAGTTAATTAGAAGTGTTAACATTGATAGATCAACTAATATTTGAACCAAGGAGAGATGTAGTGGATTAAAACTACCGCGAACATTTTGTATCTTCTTTCTTATTAGCACAAGAGATAAATTATAAATGAATAATAGTAAAGTAATTATTCCTATCGCATTTTGCTGAAACTCAGAAAGTTCTATATCAACAACAATTTCATAGAAATAATTAAATCCAATTAACATAGCAATTGCAACAAAACGCAATTTAATAAAGAAGAGATTTCTTCGCTTTAATGAAGCCCAAAATTCTTCGTTAGTATCTATCCAATCTGGAACTAGTTTTATCATATTAAATTCTTAGGTATAATTTATCTATAAATTAGTCTCTAATTACTGAAAGCTTTTATCGGGAATCTCATTGCATACTAGATTCCCACTAAATACAAGTGGGAATAGAAACTACTTTTAAACTATGATTATTAAATACTGTTGTCATTGCGAAGCGCTCTTTGCTGAAGCAATCTGTAACAGATTGCCACGTCGTTCAAAAACCGAACTCCTCGCAATGACTATAAAAACAAATGCTTTTAATTGATAATTATCAATTCACAATTATCAATTGCCTTTACGCTATATATTCTCCACGTTTAGTATATGTTGTGTGTAACAATTTATGAGACTTATGACCACACGGACCATCGGTTAAGAATTTCTCGTAAATGTATCCAATATGTGGATTCTCATGTGATTTACGAATTGGTAAACCTTCATCTTCAGCATATATAGCTTCTGCACGTTTTGCTCTAATTTCTGCATTGGTCGGTATTGGTTGCCCACCACCACCAAGACATCCACCGGGGCATCCCATAAATTCTATAAAATGACATTCGCTAAATTTACCACCAGCTTTAATGTCGTCCATTACTTTTTTTGCATTTGCAGTACCATGAGCTACGGCAACCTTCAATGTAGCACCTTTTAGCCAATCCCAAGAATCAAAATATTTTTTATACATTTCTGGAACTGGACCTACTTCTGCAATTGGTAACTCTACATATTTAACACCTTCAAATCCACGTACTGGAGTAATGTTAGCATTCTCAAATAAGTCTTCAACTTTTCCACCGGTTACTAATTCAACAACTGTTCTAAGAGCTGCTTCCATAACACCACCAGTTGCACCAAAAATTAATCCAGCACCTGAAGCATTTCCAAAAGGATCATCAAAGTCAGATTTTGGAAGTTCTGGTAAGTGAATCCCAGTCTCTTTTATCATCTGAGCAAGTTCACGTGTTGTTAATCCATAATCAACATCCTTAAACCCCGAATCAACCATCTCTGGACGATTGCATTCAAACTTTTTAGCAGAGCATGGCATAACTGCAACTGTAACAATATCTGCCGGATCTATGTTTGCTTCTTCTGCATAGAATGTTTTTATAACTGCTCCAAACATTTGTTGTGGAGATTTTGCAGTACTTAAGTTATCAATATATTCTGGATAAAAATGCTCTAAATATTTAACCCAACCAGGAGAACAAGATGTAAACTGTGGAACTTTATTAGCACCTTCACCTTTTACTAATGCATTATATAGACGGAGTATCAGTTCAGTTCCTTCTTCCATAATTGTTAAATCAGCAGTAAAGTTTGTATCAAACACTTTACTAAATCCAATTCTTCGCAAAGCAGTATTTAACTCTCCAGTCATTGAATGTCCAGCTTCTAATCCAAACTCCTCTCCAATTGCAGCACGAGGAGATGGGGCGGTTTGAATTACAACATGTTTTTTAGGATTATCAATTGCTTCCCATATTTCATCTCTTGGATCATTTGCACGTAAAGCACCAGTGGGACATCGGTTTATACATTGCCCACAATTAATACAGATGACATCGGAAAGTTGTTTGTCAAGAAAAGTTCCTATATGAGTTTCAGCTCCACGTCCAATTGCTTCTAACACACCAACTTCTTGAAGATCAATACATGTTCTAATGCAACGTTTACACAGCACACACTTATCCATATCACGAATAACAGAGAAAGATGAAGTATCAATTTTATATTTGGGTTTTTCGATATGCCCAAAATTATAGTGGTCAACTCCATATTCCTTAGCAAGTGTTTGAAGTTCACAATTACTATTTCTGATGCAAGAATAACATTCACCATAATGCTCACTTAATAATAAATCAATAATATGCTTACGAGCCTTACGTACCATTGGAGTTGCTGTCTTAATTTTAATTGGAGCTGTAATAGGGAAAGCACATGATGCTTGTAGGGTTCTCATGTTTTCTACTTCAACAACGCATACTCTACAAACGCCAGCAATACAAAGGTCATCGTGATGACACAGTGTTGGAACGTGAATGTGATTTTCTTTACACGCTTCTAATATTGTTGTTCCCAATGGAACTGTTAATTCTTTTTCATTTATTTGAATTCTTACAGAACCTCCAATATGCTCAGGATGTTCTGGCTTTTCTACTCTATGTGGTTTTTGACTTACAGGTGCACGTCCATTTTTTTTATTTTCCATTTTCTACTCCTGCTTCATGATAGAATATTTCATCTTTGAAGTTCTCTAATATTGATAAAAATGAATTTGGTGAAGATTGACCTAATCCGCATTTAGAAGCTACTTGCATAGTCTTTCCTAAATCTTTTAGTTTATTTAAATACGTAAAAGTATATTCCTCATTTTCTATCATCTCTACTCCTTCAAGTAGTTTTGTGTTTCCAATACGACAAGGTGTACATTGTCCGCATGATTCTTCAACAAAAAATTCCATAAAGTTTTTTAGCACTTTTAGCATATCTCTGTTTTCATCAAAAATTATTATTGAACCGCCGGTTGGAATATCTTCGTAAGCTATCTTTCTATCAAATTGTGATTTTGGAACACAAATTCCTGAAGCACCTCCAACTTGAACTGCCTTCGTATTTTTCGCTCCAACTTTTTCTAGCATCTCGTTGATTGATATTCCCCATTCCCACTCATACACATCTGGTTTTTCGCAATCACCAGAAACAGAAAATAATTTAGTCCCAGAGGATTTTTCCGTTCCAAAACTATTATACCATTCGCCTCCATTTAGAATAATTTGTGGAATACATCCAAGAGTTTCAACATTGTTAACTGAAGTAGGTTTTCCATTAAAACCTGTGTTTACAGGAAACGGTGGACGGTTGCGTGCTTCGCCCCTATGTCCTTCTAAGGATTCTATTAGTGCAGTCTCTTCTCCACAGATATAGGCTGCAGAACCAAGAAATATTTTTATGTCGAAATCAAACCCTTCTTTGCCACAAATATTTTTACCAAGAAGATTATCCTCACGCATTTTCACAAGAAAATCTTCTAATGATTTTCTGATATACTCATACTCACCGCGTAGATAAACAATGCCATTTTTCGCACCAATTGCATATCCAGCAATTATCATTCCTTCAAATACTAATTCTGGATATTCCACAAGTAGAACTCTATCTTTAAATGTTCCAGGTTCACCTTCATCAGCATTACAAATAACATATTTTTCCTCTGCAATAGCTGCAGCAGCAAGCATCCATTTTGTCGATACTGGAAATCCGGCTCCACCCCTACCTTTTAGCTTTGAGTCTTTTACTTCAAAAAGAATATCGTCACGCGAAAGTGTTAATGCTTTTCGAACTCCTTCACCATAAGTATATTTTGAGAATAAAACTTTACCATTTCTTTCTTTATTGTTTTCCATAATTACCCCACCACTTCGTGAAGATGTTTAACTGCTGTTTCTGGAGTGAGCTTAGTAAATACTTGCTCATTTATTCCCATTGCAGGACCTTCATCACAAAGCCCTAGACAGTTTGTATATTCAATTGTGAATTTATTGTCGCTAGTTGTTTCACCCATTTTAATTCCTAGCTCGCGTTCAATTGCTTTTACAATTGACATTTTATTTTTCATATCACATGATATTGTTTTACAAATTCGGACAATGTTACGACCTTTTGGTTCCGAATTTAAAAATGCATAAAATGTTATAACGCTATAAACTTCTACTGGTTGAATTTTTAAGTGACGTGCAACTTCTTGCTGAGCATAATCTGAAATGTAACGGTATTTTGATTGAATCTCTTGGAGAATTGGAAGCAGAGCAGAACGATCATTACCATATTTTTGGATAAGTTGTTCAATTTCTTCTGCAAGAGATGTTTTTTCGAATACTAACATGTAACGACCTCTCTCTATTTTTTTATTAAGTTTTTTACCTTTTCAATTAACTCGTCTGATGAGATTGGTTTCTCAACAAATGCATCTACTGGCACCATTTCTCCAGCCCCAAATTCCATTCCTACAGCTTTGGAAATTGATGTATACATTAAAATGGGTGTCTTAATTCCTTCTCTTCTAAATTTTTGGGCAAGAAAAAAACCATCGTCTGGTTCTTCCATCATTACATCCAAAATAATTAAATCTGGATTTTTCTCTTTTACAATTTTGTAGCCTTCGGTTGGATTGTCGATTGTGATCACTTCAAAACCACTTGCCTGAAGTATTAATTCAGTAGCTTCAAGAATATCATGATCATCATCAATTACTGCAATTAGTGACATGTTTGCTCCAATTTATTTTTAAATAAAAATACTTTTCGATGGAGAATAATTTCTGTTGGATTAAACATGACAATAACTGTGCCTATTACTTTATAATCGTATAAAGTCTTATTATATATTTTAAACGGGCATTTATATAAAATTTATTTTAAATAATTTTTGTAATTATCAAATTTAGGAAATCAATTTTCTCTTAAATAAGAAGAATTCACTTATTAAGAAAAATGAAAAATTAATTTATCATCATTCCAAAATTATCTTATTGCCATAATTTTTATTCTTCACTAATTTTAGAATTCTTTATTTTAATTTTAGAGTATAAATTATGAAAATTGCCCTTTGCCAAATGGATCCAATAATTGGTGATATTGATGGGAATAAACAAAAAATTATTAATGGATATAATAAAGCAATTGAGTCCAAAGTTGACTTAGTAATTTTTCCAGAATTGACTATAACAGGATACTCACCTCAAGACTTAATTGAGCGAAGAGCTTTCCGCGAAGTTGTAACGAAAACAACGAAAAAAATTGCAACAATTACTGGAGATGTCGGTTTAATTTTTGGAACAATTACAGAAGAGTTTGATACTGTTGGAACTGGACTTTACAATTCTGCTGTTCTCTGTTACAATGGAAATATCCAATTTACTCAGCATAAAACTTTACTCCCAAATTATGACGTTTTTGACGAAGTGAGATATTTTGAATCTGCACGTGAAGTTTATGTCCACGAATTTAAAGGTGAGCGTCTTGGAATTTCAATATGTGAAGATATTTGGAATGATGCAGACTATTGGAACAAGAGAAGATATCATCGTGATCCCGTTCAAAGATTAGTAGAAAAAGGTTCAACAATTTTAATAAATATCTCTGCTTCTCCTTATGCTTATGGCAGACGAGAAGAAAGATATAAAATGCTTTCTACTTTGACAAAATCTAATCAACTTCCACTTGCATATGTATGCGTTGCAGGTGGACAAACAGATTTAGTCTTTGATGGTGGAAGTATGTGCTTCAATTCCAATGGAGATCTTGAAATGGTGGGAAAAACCTATGATGATGATTTTTTCATTTATGACACCAAAAAAGAATATACTCCAATTGTAGAAGTTGAAAAATCTATGGAAGAGGAAGTCCTCTTGGCACTTACGTATGGACTTAAAGAATATGCAAGTAAAACTGGTTTTTCAAAAGCATTAGTTGGATTAAGTGGTGGAATCGATTCTGCACTTGTAACTTACATTGCTGTTCAAGCATTTGGGAAAGAGAATGTTCATGTAATTATGATGCCTTCGCAATATTCAAGTGAAGGAAGTGTAAAAGATTCGGAAGAATTAATTAATAATCTTGGTATTTCTTCAGACAATATTTCTATCCAACCAGTTTTTGAAAAAATAAATGAAATGCTTCAACCTGTATTTGAAGGAAAGGAATCGGATATCACAGAAGAAAATATGCAAGCACGAATTCGTGGATTGTATTTAATGGCGTTTTCAAATAAATTTAATTATCTACTCTGTACAACAGGAAATAAATCTGAAATGGCTGTGGGATATGCAACACTTTATGGTGATATGAATGGAGCACTTGGTGTAATTGCAGATGTTTTTAAAACAGATGTTTTCTCTATCTCTAAATTTATAAATAGAGAAAAAGAAATAATTCCAAATAATATAATCACAAAACCTCCATCTGCTGAACTACGTCCTGATCAAAAAGATGAAGATTCCCTTCCCTCTTATGATTTGTTAGATGCAATTTTGAAAAAGTATCTCGAAGAAGATAAAGAAGTGGATGAAATAATTGAAGAAGTTGGGAACAAAGATATAGTAATACATGTTTTACGTCTCGTTGATAGAAGTGAATTTAAAAGATATCAAGCAGCACCTGCATTACGTGTCTCTACAAAATCTTTTGGATATGGAAGAAGAGTTCCAATAGTACAAGGTTGGAGGAAGTGAAGAAAATAGATTTTAATAATTGGTCTATGCATGTCATTCCCACATGCTCTTAGTGGGAATCTCCCACAATATATGAGATTCCCGATACAAACATTCGGGAATGACCTAATTATAAATAGAACAATTAGTCAGCTATATTACAATTGAGTTTTTCAAAAAATACTAAATTATTGTATCTGAAAATATTTAATAAAAAGGAAACAAAATGAAAAAATACTTTAATATGATTGTAGCACTCATGTTGTTAATTTCAACAATAAATGCTCAATTTGGTTTTGATACAGAATATGTAAAAACAAAAGCTTTCAGCTCGTTCGATAAAGTTCAACCAAATAGTGAAATCAAAATTGCTATTGAGCTTGATATACTTGAGCATTACCATATAAATTCGAATAAGCCAAAAGATGAATTTTTAATTCCAACAGAATTGATCATTAAATCTGAGAATGCACATGTTAGTTCAGTTTTATATCCAGAAGCCAAGGATGTTACTTTTAGTTTCTCCGACGAAAAAGTATCTGTCTATGATGGAAAAGAATTTATTGGAGCTGTTCTCAAGATTTCTGAATCAGCACAAGTAGGAATAATTGAAATTCCGATTGAGATAAGCTATCAAGCATGCAACGATCAAAGCTGTATGGCTCCAACATCTGCATACGATACTTTAAGAATTGAAGTTGTTGATAACTCAACTCCAATTAACGAAGTAAATCAAGAGATATTTTCTAAATTAGATATTTCCTACACTCCTTCAGAAACCAAAATTGAAACAGATGATGACGGTATTGCTTCAACACTTGAATCAAGCGGACTATTATTAAGTCTATTATTTGTTTTTCTTGGTGGACTTGCATTGAACTTAACTCCATGTGTTTATCCACTAATACCAATTACCATTGGATATTTTGGAGGACAGAGTGAAGGAAAGACTAGTAAACTTTTTGTGCTTGGTGTTCTCTACGTTCTTGGTATGGCTTTAACATATTCTGTAGTTGGTGTTGTTACGGCATTAAGTGGTGCAATTTTTGGCGCCTTGTTGCAAAACCCAATCGTAATAGTTGTGATAGCTGCTGTGTTTGTTGTGCTTGCTCTAAGTATGTTTGGTTTGTATGAAATAAAAGCTCCTGATGCTTTGGTTGCAAAAGCTGGTGGTGCACGTTCTGGAATTTTTGGTGCTTTCTTTATGGGATTAACAATGGGGGTAGTTGCTGCTCCTTGTATCGGTCCTTTCGTGCTTGGATTAGTAACATACGTTGCGGCTAAAGGAGATGTGTTTTACGGATTTATAATGTTCTTTGCTTTAGCTATTGGAATGGGAGTTCCATATCTATTCCTTGCAATGTTTTCTGGTAGAATTAAATCACTTCCACGAGCAGGCTTTTGGATGGATGGAGTTAGACATATTTTTGGATTTATCTTAATTGCGATGGCAATTTATTTTGTCAATCCAATACTTCCAAAAGTTGTAGCTTATTATCTGTTACCAATTTTCCTTATTGGAGCAGGAATCTATATGCTATTTATTGATAAATTAGCTAACGATGTAAAAGGATACAGAATTTTCAAATCATTATTTTCTGTAATAATCATTGTAGTAGCATCATGGATGCTATGGCCAGTTGAAAAATCAGCACCAAATTGGGAAAAATACTCAGATAAAACTTATGATGATGCATTGCAAAATCATGACAAAATGATAATCGATTTTTACGCTGATTGGTGTATTCCTTGTAAAGAATTAGATGCTTTAACTTTCTCAGATGCTAATGTTATCTCTTCTCTTTCTGATTTCAAATCATTAAAGGTTGATATGACAAATTCATCAGATGTAACTGAGCAAATAAGAGAAAAATTCAAAATTGTTGGAATGCCAACTATTTTATTTATTGATTCAAAAGGAAATGAAGTTCATAGATTAACCGGATTTATTAACGCAGTAGAATTTGATAAATTAGCAAATAATGTTAAATAATAATTGTTTTTGTAGGAATTGTTTAGACTAATATTTATTTTTTATGCTTCTATTTTATGTAATAAACTAATCATTTAATAATGTAAGAGTCAAAAAAGACAATGGCACAAGAAGACAAAAACGGCAAAACAATTGAGCAATTGAATGACGTAACAGTCATGTTTGCTGGCGATTCTGGTGATGGAATGCAATTGACCGGAACACAATTTAGTGATACCACAGCATTTTTAGGGAATGATTTAAGTACTCTTCCCGATTATCCATCAGAAATTAGAGCTCCACTTGGAACACTATACGGAGTTAGCGGATTCCAACTACACTTTGGTTCAACTAATGTTCACACACCAGGTGATAGCCCAGATGTTCTTGTTGCTATGAACCCTGCAGCATTAAAAGTAAATTTAAAGAATCTTAAAGAGCGTGGAATTATTATTTGTAATAGTGACGCTTTTGATACTAAAAATTTAAAATTAGCAAAATATGATGCTAATCCACTTGAAGATGACTCACTTTCAGGCTTTAAAGTTTTTCCTGTACCAATCACTTCCTTAACTGTAACAGCATTAAAAGATTGTGGACTAAAACCAAAAGAAGTTACAAGAAGTAAAAACTTTTTTGCACTCGGATTAATGTATTGGTTATTTAATGAACCAGTTGAACCTACTTTAGAATGGATCAAAGAGAAATTTAAATCTAAAAAAGAAGTAATTTGTGGTAACGAAAAAGCTCTTAAATCTGGTTATTATTATGGAGAAAATACACAGTTATTTGCTTCAAGATATAAAGTTGCAAAAGCTCAACTTCCAAAAGGGACATATAAATCAATCTCTGGAAACGAAGCTACTGCTATTGGTTTAGTTGCTGCAAGTAAATTAAGTAAGTTGCCTCTTTTCTTAGGCTCTTATCCAATAACTCCGGCAACAGATATTTTACATTACTTAAGTAAATACAAAAATTTTGGAGTTAAAACTCTACAAGCAGAAGATGAAATTGCTGGTATTACTTCAGCTATTGGTGCTTCTTTTGGAGGTAGTCTTTCTATTACAACAACCTCTGGTCCTGGATTAGCACTTAAAACTGAAGCAACTGGTTTAGCATTAATGCTTGAACTTCCTCTTGTTATTATAAATGTTCAGCGTGGTGGACCATCAACTGGTTTACCTACAAAAACTGAGCAGTCAGATTTATTACAGGCAATGTATGGCAGAAGTGGTGAATCTCCAGTAGCTGTTATAGCGGCAACAAGTCCTTCAGACTGTTTCCACATGGCTATTGAAGCTTGTAGATTAGCATTAAAATATATGGTACCAGTAATATTATTAACAGATGGATATATTGCCAATGGTGCAGAACCATGGAGAATACCTAACGTTAATGAATTAAAAGAAATTGATGTAACTCAAAGAACTGATCCAGAAAATTTCCAACCTTATGACAGAGATGAAAATCTTGCTCGTCCATGGGCAGTTCCAGGAACTAAAGGACTTGAGCACAGAATTGGTGGATTAGAAAAAGACAACATAACTGGTAATGTTAGTCATGATCCAGATAATCATCATGAAATGGTTAGAATCAGAGATCAAAAAATTCAAAACATGCAAAATACAATTCCAGAATTAGTTGTTGATGGAGATCAAGAAGGTGAACTTTTAATTCTTGGTTGGGGTGGAACAATGGGTTCTATTATTGAAGCTGTGAATGATGCTCGTAAGCAAGGAATGAAAGTTTCTCGTGCTCAACTACAATATATAAATCCATTTCCTAAAAATCTTGGAGAGGTTCTCTCTAAATTTGATAAAGTGTTAGTTCCAGAAAATAATATGGGACAATTAGCAAAAATTCTTAGAGATAAGTTTTTAGTTCCAGTAATTCAGTTTAATAAAATGAGAGGATTACCATTAAAAACATCAGAAATAACTA
>CBDUTO010000131.1:0-12023 GCA_965370315.1 uncultured Melioribacteraceae bacterium | reverse complement strand
CTCCTTCGCCTTGAGTTCCATCACGAAGTGTTGTGTCAAATAATTCTATTTTCATTTTTAGACTTTAAGATTAAAGATGTGAGATTTTAGACAAGAGCTTTTTCTTAATCTAAATCATAATCTTAATCTTACTCCTAATTCTTTTTTATAAATTTAATTTATACTTTTTGGTTTCTCATTTCGAACATATTTTGGAGAAATCTTTTGCAATTGGTAGATTTCTCACATCCGTTCGAAATGACATGCTACTTATAATACTTTGGTTCTATTCAATCATTCCAGTTTTTCTTGCGTATTCAAAAAGTCCACCAGCAGATACAATTGGTAAAACATCTCCAAGAGGATTTAATTCAAATGTTACGTCTGATGTTAAATTCGTAATTGTATTATTTTCAATATCTACTTTTACTTCATCACCAGTTTTAATTTTATCATTCAATTTACTTTTGCTTTCATATGGAACAACAAAGCCGCCGTCAACTGAATTACGATAGAATATTCTAGCATAAGATTCAGCCACAATTACTTTTGCACCAGCTTTCATAAGTGCATACGGAGCATGCTCACGTGATGAACCACATCCATAATTTGAACCACCAATAATTATTTTATACTCTGATTCAAATTTACCTTCATTGATAAAAGAGATGTTCCCTTCTGGCAATCCAGATTGTTCTTTTGGTACACTTGAAAGTGCAAACTTTCCATACATTTTTGCTTCACTTTCATCATCCATGCTATACACAAGATGTTCAGCAGGTATAATTTGGTCTGTATCAATGTTATCACCCAAGACAAAGGCTTTACCAACTATTATTTTTTCCATGTTATTTCCATTTATATAATTATTTACGTTTCAAGTGTCATTCCCGAATGACTCTATTTGGAATCTCCTTCTTGTAAAAGATTCCCGCTGAAAGCATGCGGGAATGACAACTCTATTAAATTACATTACATCACGAGGGTCAGTTATTACCCCTTTAATAGCAGATGCAGCAACTGTAAGAGGTGAAGCTAAATAAACCTCTGCTTCTTTACTTCCCATTCTTCCAGGGAAGTTTCTGTTAGTTGTTGAGATAGTTACATCTTTACCAACAGTCCTGCCTACTGTATCATCTGGTCCGCCAAGACATGCAGCACATGACGATTTAGCAATTACTGCACCAGCTTGCTCAAAAATATTTTTTAGAGATTGACCATTATACATTTCTGTAGTTAGTTGTTTTGCAACTTCAGTACTTGCTGGCACAATAAAAGTAGTAACTGCTACTTTTTTGCCAAAAAGAATTTTAGCTGCAAATTGAAAATCAGCAATTTTGCCACCTGTACAAGAACCTATGTATGCTTTTGTAATTGGAGTTCCTTCAACTTCACGAACAGAAGCTTTATTATCTGGGCTATGTGGTTTAGCTACAACTGGTACAAGGTCTTCTGCATTATAGACTCTTTTGCTGTGATATTTTGCGTCATCATCACTATAATATTTTTCGTAAGATTTATCAGTTCTTTCTGCAAGGTATTTTTCAGTAACTTCATCAACTGGAATAATTCCATTCATTCCGCCACCTTCAATTGCCATGTTGCAAAGAGTCATTCTCTCATTCATCGAAAGATTAAATACTGCTTCACCATCAAATTCCATAGCTCTATAAGTTGCACCATCAGTAGTGATATCACCGAGTATTTGTAATATCATATCTTTTGCAGTTATGTATTCAGGAAGTTTTCCATTAAAAGTAAACTTCATTGTTTCGGGAACTTTTTCCCATATTTTTCCTGTTCCAAGAATAAATGCTGCATCTGTATTACCAACACCAGTAGAGAACATTCCAAATGCACCAGATGTACACGTATGCGAGTCCGTGCCAATTAGAACAGTTCCTGGAATATTAAACCCCTCTTCGGCAAGTGCAATGTGGCAAACACCTTTGTAACGTTCAGTTCCTACATCGTAGTAATTATCAATTTTATATTCATCTGCAAAATCACGAAGTATATCAACATTTCTATTTGCATGTTTGTTAGCCGTAAAAATATAGTGGTCAGGAAATATTACTAATTTATCTTTATCCCATACTTTTGCATCCTTTCCAAATTCATTTTTCCATATTCCAATTGTTGGAGGTCCGCAAACATCATGTGTCATTAGCACATCCACATTAAGCCAAATGTTATCACCAGGCTTAACACTCTCTTTACCTGCAGATTTTGCAAGAATTTTTTCAGTAATTGTCATTCCCATTTATATATCTCCTTAAATCTCAACATTAATCTTTTTAGTATCAGCATTGTTTTTGCTTCTTTCAAATCGTTCTTTTTTATTTATTGCTTTTATATATGCTTTAGCACTCGCTTCAATTATATCAGTTGATACACCAACACCAGTATAGGAGCGACCATTCTTTCTAATCCGAACAGCTACTTCACCAAGGGCTTCTCTACCTGCAGTAACAGAGCGAACTCTATATGATTCTACTGTAGGCTTTTTGTCCAATGCTCTATCTACCGCATTAAATAAAGCATCAACAGGACCATCACCAGTAGCAGAGTCTTCAATTATTTCATCATCTCGTTTGATTCTCACAGTTGCAGTAGGAATAGTCGAAGAACCTCCAAAAACGTGCATATATTCTAATGTGAAAATTGCATTGTTTCTATTTATTGAATCCCCCATTAGGATTCGTAAATCATCATCATAGACTTCTTTCTTTTTGTCGGCTAATTTTGTAAAAGCATCATAAACTTTTTGTAATTCATCACCTTCTATTGAATAGCCAAGTTCATCAAGCCTTGATTTTAAGCCATGTCTACCAGAATGTCTTCCAAGAACAATTTTAGTTTTATTAAGTCCAACTGTTTCTGGAGTCATTATCTCATATGTCTCACGGTTTTTAAGCATCCCATCTTGATGGATTCCAGATTCATGAGCAAAAGCATTTTCACCAACAATAGCTTTGTTAGGTTGAATAATAATTCCGGTATAACCAGAGACTAATTTGGAAGTATTCATTATCTCTTTAGTCTCGATTTTACTTTCAATATCAAAAAAATCTTTACGAACTTTTAATGCCATTACAATCTCTTCAAGCGAAGCATTCCCTGCACGTTCCCCAATTCCGTTAATAGTGCATTCTATTTGACGAGCTCCATTTTCAATTCCAGCAATAGAGTTAGCAACAGCAAGACCAAGATCATTATGACAATGAACACTAATTATTATATTCTCAATGTTTTTTACTTTGTTTTTTAGATAAGCAATCTTCTCGCCAAATTCCTTTGGCATAGTATAGCCAGTGGTATCGGGAATATTAATAGTTGTTGCTCCAGCTTCAATTGCAGCTTCAACAACTTCAACAAGATAATTCATATCCGTTCTACCAGCGTCCTCCGCTGAAAATTCAACATCATCAACTAATGTCTTTGCATATTTTACCATATCATAGGACATCTTGATAATAGTTTCTCTTTTATCTGCAAGAGTTTTACCATATCTATCATCACCAAATTTTCCAAGAATGTGATAATCTGAAGTGCTAGAGAATGTATGAATTCTTTTCTTCTCTCCATTCTTGATAGATTCGTAAGCAGCTTTTATATCTATCTCTTTAGCACGAGCAAGTGCTGCAACAGTTACACCAACCTCGTTTGATATCCGTTCTACAGCATCAAACTGCTCTGGTGATGAAACTGGAAAACCAGCCTCAATTACATCAACCTTAAGCTTTTCAAGTTGCTTTGCAATTTCCACTTTTTCAGAAACACTTAATGAAGCACCTGGTGATTGTTCTCCATCACGTAAAGTAGTATCAAATATTATTAGTTGATTATTCATGATTTTACCAATTCAAAGTGCGTAAGCACTTCCCTAATTTTCTTTATAAATTATGTCAAAGTTTTCAATTATCAATTCTACCATTTTATCAGTAGTTACTTCATTCCTATCATCAAGATTAATGTCAGCCGTTCTGTATCCCTGATCTAAAGTATTTTCAATAGCTTTTTCAATTTTAATTGCTGCATCTTGTAAACCAAAAGATAAATCTAACATCATTGCAACTGAACCAATCATCGCAATTGGATTAGCTTTGTTTTGTCCAGCAATATCTGGGGCACTTCCATGCACTGGTTCGTAAAGAGCATACTTATCACCCAGACTTGCGGATGGAAGCATACCAAGGCTACCAGTAATCATTCCAGCAATATCACTAATTATATCACCGAAAAGATTTGATGTAACAATAACATCAAACTGTTTTGGATCACGCACAATTTGCATTGCAGTGTTATCAACATACATATTAACTATTTTTACATCTGGATATTCTTTGCCAACTTCTTCCACAGTTTTTCTCCAAAACTGAGATACTTCAAGAACATTTGCCTTATCAACAGAAGTTAAAACTTTCTTTCTCTTTTGAGCTACTTTAAACGCTTGATGAGCAATGCGTACTATTTCATACTTTTCATAAACCATAGTGTTATAGCCTTTGTTCTCATCGTATCCACTTGGTTTTCCAAAATAAATCCCACCTGTTAATTCACGGAAAACTACAAAGTCAGTTCCTTTAATCACATCCTCTTTTAAGGAAGAAGAATTTACAAACGATGGATAAACCTTTGCTGGACGAATATTTGTAAACAGTCCTAAAGATTTTCTTAATTTCAAAAGAGCTGCTTCTGGTTTCAAATGATGCTCAAGGTCTTCCCACTTATATCCACCAACTGCACCAAGTAGAACAGCATCCGAATCATAACAAAGCTGAATTGTTTCATCGGTTAATGGAGTGCCATGCGCATCATAAGAACATCCTCCCATTAAGCTTTCTGTAGTAGAAATAGTTAAATCATACTTAGATGCTACGTGATGCATTAGTTTTACCGCAGCGTTCATTACCTCTGAGCCAATTCCATCGCCAGGTAATAGAGTAACGTTCTTCTTCATCAATTAGTCCTCATCATTTTGGTTTTTTACCCAACTCATCATGCCACGTAATTTTGCACCAATCTTTTCAATAGGATGTTCACTATTTAGTTTACGATATCTATTCATATTTGCTTTATCACCATTTACATCGGCAACAAATTCTCTTGCAAAGCTTCCATCTTGAACTCTCTTTAAAGCTTTCTTCATAGCCTCTTTTGATTCAGCATTAATAACGGTTGGTCCAACTTCATAGCCACCATATTCAGCAGTATCACTTACAGAATAATTCATTCGAGATAATCCACCTTCATAGTACAAATCGACTATTAGTTTCATTTCGTGCATAACTTCAAAGTAAGCTAGTTCCTCTGGGTAACCAGCTTCTGTAAGAACTTCAAATCCAGTTTTAATTAAATCGGCTGAACCACCGCATAAAACAGCTTGTTCACCAAATAAATCTGTTTCAGTTTCATTCTTGAAACTTGTTTCTATAACTCCAGCTCTTGTACCACCAATACCTTTTGCCCAAGCTAATGCTTGTTCTTTGGTATCCCCTGAAAAATCATTATGGATTGCAATTAAACAAGGAACTCCATTTCCTTCTCTGTATGTTCTTCGCACCAAATGTCCTGGACTTTTAGGAGCAACCATCATAACATTAATATTTTCTGCTGGAACTATTTGATCGTAATGAATATTAAATCCATGTGCGAAAACAAGAGTGTTCCCCTCTTCCAAATTTTGAACAATTTGCTCATCATAAACTTTTTTCTGATCTTGATCTGGAAGTAATACCATTACTATATCTGCCCATTTTGAAGCAGCGTCAATTTCCATAACACTCATATTTAAGTCTGTAGCTTTCTTCCAAGAAACGCCATCTTTTCTTGCTCCAACAACTACATTCATTCCACTCTCTTTTAGGTTAAGAGAATGTGCATGACCTTGACTACCAAATCCTAACACTGCTATTTTCTTATCTTTCAAGACATCCAACGATGCATCACTATCATAATATGCTTTCATTTTTACTACTTCCTTATTTATTATTTTTATATTCATTTTTTGGTCTAATTTGTTCTCCACGTTTTAGAGCCACCGTTCCTGAACGCGCCATTTCTTTAATTCCAAAGGGCATGAGAACATTTACTACTGCATCAATTTTTTCTGGTGGTCCGGTTACTTCAATCATCATACTTTTACTATTGATATCGACAATTTTTCCTCGAAAAATATCAGTAATATTTTTTATCTCTTCAATTCCACCTTTCTGGAAGCTTACTGTAATAAGTGCAAGTTCACGTTCCGTAGTAGCTTGACCAGTTAATTCAGTAACTTTAATTGTATCAATTAATCTGTTTAGCTGTTTAACAATTTGATCAATTACCGTTTTATCACCTGAAGTGACAATCGTCATTCTTGATATTTCTTCAATTTCAGTTTCACCAATAGAAATACTATGTATGTTAAATCCTTTTCCACTAAACATTGTAGCAACTCTATCGAATGCACCAAATCGATTTTCAACTAATACTGTAATTGTATGTTTCATAATAACATCCTCTTAGGGTTTAATCTTTTAACTATCATATCTGAAATAGAACCACCAGATGGAACCATCGGAAATACTAAATCTTCTTTTGCAACTTTAAATTCAATCAATACTGGTCTATCGTTAATAGCAAAAGCTTTATCAAGTAAGTCATCTACTTCATCAATCTTTTCTGTTGAATATGACTCAACTCCTAGTGCTTCACCAACTTTAGTAAAGTCAGGATTACTATCTCTTAAATCTGTAAAACTATATTTTTCATCATGGAATAATTCTTGCCATTGTCTTACCATTCCAAGAAATGAGTTATTTATGATGAAAAACTTTACTGGTAATTTATGATAAGCAGCAGTAACTAACTCCTGCATATTCATCTGAAAACCTCCATCACCACTTATAGAAATAACTGGTCTATCTTTAATAGCAAAAGCAGCACCAATTGCAGCAGGGACTGAAAATCCCATAGTTCCTAATCCACCACTACTAACGTGCGAACGAGGATGATTAAATTTATAATATTGTGCAATCCACATTTGATGTTGTCCTACATCCGAAACAATTATAGCCTCACCCTTAGTTTTTTCTGATATTCTATCTATTACATACTGAGGTCGTAACATGTTATCAGGGCGTTCATACTCAAGAGGACAGTCTTCTCTCCATCCATCAATCATTTTCCACCATTCATCTTCACGTGGTTTGTCAGATAATTCTTTTAATAAATCTGTCAATATAGTCTTTGCATTTCCAACAATTGGTAAATCTACTAGCACATTTTTATCAATCGCAGTTGGGTCAATATCAATATGTATTTTAAATGCATCGGCTGCAAAAGTATCTGTTTTTCCAGTAACTCTATCATCAAATCTTGCACCAACAGCAATTAAAACATCGCAATGATTAACAGCCATGTTCGCATAATATGTTCCATGCATACCTAACATTCCAAGAAATTGTGGGTCAGTTCCTGGGAATGAACCTAATCCTAACAATGTATTTGTAACTGGAATATTATTATTTCTTGCAAACTCTCTAAGTTCTTCAGAAGCTTCCGCCATTATAACTCCACCACCAACATATAACAATGGACGTTTTGCATTTTTAATCATTTTGGCAGCTTTCTTAATTTGATTTGCATGACCTTTCAATGTAGGTTTATAACCACGAATATTCACCTCTTCAGGATATTCGTATTCACATTCAGCTACAATAATATCCTTAGGAATATCAACTAGTACTGGACCTGGTCTTCCACTTGTTGCAATATAAAAAGCCTTCTTAATTGTAGAAGCCAAATCTTTAACATCTCTAACTAAAAAATTATGCTTAGTAATAGGTCTAGTAATCCCAACAATGTCAGCTTCTTGAAATGCATCATTCCCAATCAAGTTGGAAGGTACTTGCCCTGTAAAGACCACCAGTGGAATTGAATCCATATATGCATCAGCAATACCTGTTACAGTATTTGTAGCGCCAGGACCTGAAGTAACCAATACTACTCCAGCTTTTCCAGATACACGCGCATATCCTTCAGCTGCATGAGTTGCTCCTTGCTCGTGACGAGTTAAAATATGCTCAAGAAAATCCACATCATATAATTTTTCATAAAGCTTAATTGTGGCACCACCTGGGTAACCAAATATTTTCTCTACTTTTTCTTCGCGTAATGCTTCAAAAAATATATCTGCACCAGTTAATAACTTTTTATCCTTTGTCATAAATATACCTTTTATTAAATCTATTAAATTCTAAGTACTGCACCTTTACTTGCAGATGTAACCATTTTTGAATATCTGGCTAAATAGCCTTTTTTAATCTTAGGCTCAAAGTCTGGAACAGACTCAAGTCTCTTACTTATTTCTTCATCTGTTAAATCAACTTCTAAAATTTTATTTGGAATATCTATTGAAATAATATCTCCATTTTGTAGCGCTGCAATTGGTCCTTTCTCAGCAGCTTCTGGCGAAACATGACCAATAGATGCACCACGTGTTGCACCAGAAAATCTTCCATCAGTTAACAATGCAACTTTATCTCCCATTCCCATTCCCATAATTTCACTTGTTGGAGAAAGCATTTCTGGCATTCCAGGTCCCCCTTGAGGTCCTTCGTATCTGATAACTACAACATCACCTTCTTGAATTTCTTTGCTTCTAATTCCAGCCAACGCTTCGTCTTGTGATTCGTATATTCTTGCTGGACCTTTATGAACTAGCATTTTTGGATCAACAGCAGCAGTTTTAACTATCGAACCTTCGGGGGCGAGATTTCCAAAAAGTACAGCCAACCCTCCTTTTTCAGAATATGGTGCTTCAATAGTTTTAATAACTTTGTTATCTAAAATTTTAGCATCAGCAATATTTTCTCCAAGTGTTTTCCCTGTAACTGTTATTCTATCTAAGTTCAATACGTTTGGAACTTTTGAAATCTCATTTAATATGGCTGATATTCCTCCTGCTCTATCAACATCTTCCATATGTACATAAGGTGTTGCCGGACTTACTTTGCAGATATATGGAGTTCTGTCAGCAATTTCATTTAGTTCTTTTAAATCAAACTCAACCCCAGCTTCTATGGCAATAGCTATTGTGTGAAGAATTGTGTTTGTACTTCCACCCATTGCCATATCAAGAGTAAATGCATTTACAAAAGTTTCGCGTGTTAAAATATCGGAAGGTTTAATATCATCCTTCACAAGATTCATTATTTGTTTTGCAGCTTCAACAGCCAATTCTTTTCTTTTTGGATCAACAGCTACAGTGGTTCCATTTCCTGGTAGTGCCATTCCAAGAGCTTCCATTAAACAATTCATAGAGTTAGCAGTGAACATTCCAGAACATGAACCACACGTAGGACAACTAACTGTCTCTAATTCTAAAAGTTCTTCCTCATCAATCTCGCCAGCTTTGTATTTTCCAACACCCTCAAATACAGTAGCAAGATCAGTCTTAGTTCCATCAGCAGTTTCACCAGCTAACATTGGACCCCCTGATATAAATATTGCTGGAACATCAATACGTGCAGCAGCCATTAACATTCCAGGAACAATTTTATCACAATTTGTGATGCAAATAATTCCATCTAAACGATGTGCTTCAACTACTGTTTCAACACTATCAGCAATTAATTCTCTACTTGGAAGTGAATATCGCATCCCAATATGCCCCATTGCAATTCCATCATCAACACCAATTGTGTTAAATTCAAATGGAACTCCTCCAGCTTCACGAATTGTCTCTTTCACTAATTTGCCAAATTCCTGCAAATGAACGTGTCCTGGAATTAAATCTATATATGAATTAACAACTCCAATAAATGGTTTGTCAAAATCTTCATCTTTCTCAATCACTCCAGTTGCTCTAAGCAAACTTCTGTGTGGAGCTTTTTCAAATCCTTTTTTTACTAAATCTGATCTCATAATATCCTCAGAATCCTATCTAGATAAATTTTATGCTTTAGGTTAATCCTAAAATCAAATGTTATAAAAAAATGAAAGTATGTGAAATGAAATTGGGATTAACTTATTATTTAGCCTACGAGTAAGACACTCAGTAGGCTCAGAATAACAATAATGAGCAGGTTAAAAATATCTAAAGAAAGGAGACTTAATTTAATTTGCAAAGTAGAAGAATCTGCAATTACTGTAGCAGTTTTTGAATTTAACACTATAATTGGTTTTCTATTTTGCATAATTTCTAAATTAGTTTTACCGAATATAAGAGATGCTTTAAGTTAAGTCAACAATAATGAATATATATTTAAATATGCTCTCATATATAAATGTTATATTTATAATATATGTATATTTATACGCTCAATTTAAGGGCTTTTTGCATTGCTATTTTTATTACTTGACAAAACATCGATTTATATCTATTTTCGCTATCAGAATTACACGTTCTAATCAATACTTTTTAAGATTATCTAGAAAGGCTGAGGGATAGGCCCTGCGACGCCTTAGCAACCTGAATATTTATTCAAGGTGCTAATTCCTACCCAATTTATTGGGAGAGATAAAAGATGTTGTTATTTTAAACCTCTTTAGGAATTTCTTCTTAAGAGGTTTTTTTGGTTTAAATTAAACTGGAGGCAACAATGTCTAACAAATATAGATTCGAAACACTACAACTTCACGCTGGTCATGAGCCAGATTCAACTACAAATTCACGTGCAGTTCCAATTTATCAAACATCTTCATATACTTTTAATGATGCTGATCATGCAGCAGATTTATTTGATTTGAAGAAGTTTGGGAATATATATACTCGTATAATGAATCCAACAACTGATGTATTTGAAAAAAGAATTGCTGCATTAGAAGGTGGAGTTGCGGCTTTAGCTACTTCTTCGGGAATGGCTGCACAATTGGTTGCAATTACAAATATCGCAGAAGTAGGAGATAATATTGTTTCAACTAATTTACTTTACGGAGGAACATTTAATCAATTTAAGGTTGCCCTTCCAAGATTTGGAATAGATGTAAAATTTGTTGATGGTGATGAACCACAAAAATTCGATGAATTAATTGACGAAAAAACAAAGGCACTCTATATAGAGACAATTGGAAATCCTAAATTAAACATCCCTAAAATAGATGAAATTGCAAAAATTGCTCATAAACATGGAATACCTCTAATTGTAGATAATACATTTGGTGCTGGCGGATTTTTAGCTCGCCCAATAGACCATGGAGCAGATATTGTAACTGCCTCTGCAACAAAGTGGATTGGTGGGCATGGAACATCAATTGGTGGTGTAATTGTTGATTCTGGTAACTTTGATTGGGGTAATGGAAAGTTCCCATCGTTTACAGAGCCATCTCCAGGTTATCATGGATTAGTTTTTAATGATGTTTTTGGAAAGGGTTCAGATTTTGGAAACATTGCATTTATTATTCGTGCAAGGGTTGAAGGACTTCGTGATTTAGGTCCTGCAATAAGCCCTTTTAATTCATTTTTACTTCTGCAGGGTCTCGAAACTTTATCCTTACGTGTTGAAAGACATGGTGAAAACGCTTATAAACTTGCAAAACATCTTGATAAACATCCAGATGTTGAATGGGTATGGTATCCTGGTTTGGAATCACATCCTTCCCATGAAAATGCTAAGAAATATTTAAATAATGAACTATTTGGTTCGATGATAGCATTTGGAATAAAAGGTGGAGAAAAAGCTGGAAAAACTTTTGTAAATAGTGTTGAGTTAGCAAGTTTATTAGCAAATGTTGGTGATGCAAAAACATTGGTAATTCACCCAGCCTCTACTACGCACAAACAACTAAGTGCAGAAGAGCAAATAAGTTCTGGAGTTTTACCCGAAATGGTCCGTGTTTCAGTTGGAATAGAAAATATAAATGATATAATTGAAGATTTTGATGACGCAATTAAGAAATCTAAATAAAAAGCATGTCATTTTGAACCCTTTTTAAAGGTGGGAAATCTTTTGATATTTGAAAGATTTCTACATTCGTTCGAAATGACAAGTAGTATACATAAATACTTAAATTAAGAAACAAAAAATGATATCAAATACTAAAATAGTAAGACT
>CBDUTO010000130.1:0-12072 GCA_965370315.1 uncultured Melioribacteraceae bacterium | reverse complement strand
AGTTCTTAGATTTTCATCTAGTTTTCTATTCATTAGTGCCATTTGAAATTCATATTCAAAATCGGAGACAGCTCTTAATCCTCTTATAATACCAACTGCTTTAACTTGCTTTGCGTGGTCAACAATTAAACCATTAAATGAATCTACAAATACATTATCATACTTTGCTAAAGATTCACGAAGCATATACAGTCTCTCTTCAAGAGAAAACATCTGGTTCTTTACTGGATTTCTTGCTACAGTAACAATTACTTCATCAAACAAATCTATGGCTCGTTCAATTACATCGATATGCCCATTTGTAACTGGGTCGAAAGTTCCTGGGTATATTACTTTTTTCATATTAAACTATATTTATTGTTAGAATTATTTTTAACAATAAAACTTAATAATATTTTCTAAAGAAATAAAATAAATTATAATTTTTCAACAACTATTCCGTATGCTTTTTCTTCAACTTCAATAACTTTTTCTACTGATTCTGTTGAAGTCCTAATTATAGAAACCGTTGATATGTTTTTTTCTCCAATTACTCTATAAGTTGGTATAAAATCGCCATCCAAATTTTGATTTGTTACATATAAATAAGAATCATCATTTGATATATCAATAGCAAAAGGCATGCTCATTGTAGAATGAGAAATAGAATTTGTTCTATCCCAAAAAAGATTAGTTTTTGTTATTACTTCAACTACGTTACCGCCATTTGACGCAACGTATATTTTTTCTCCACCGCTAGAGATAGAAATTCCCATTGGATTAGAGAGAAGAGAGACTTTATCTAGTAATGCTTGGCTTCCTGCATTGAAAACAAGAAGTTCATTAGTATTTTTAGCAGAAACGTAGAGAAAATTGCCATCATCGGAAGTCTCAATAAAGAGTGGATAATAGTTTGTTGTGAGAGAGAAACGAGCATTTATAACAAGATCAGTTTGAGTATTAATAATGTAGATAATATTATTAGTTGCGTCTGCTACATAGAGATATCTTCTCCCCTCATCAATTGCTAACCCGTGTAGTAAACCATTTACTGAAAAATCAATTGTGGATCTAAGGGACATATCGCTTGTGTTTATTACATATATTGAGTTATAAGTCGATGTGGAAGTAGAGGCCCTTGAAACATAGGCTTTAGTTCCTGTTGAATTGATTTTAATCATACCAGCATTGGCGATATTTGTAATTGAAGCTACAATTGAATGGTCACTTTTTCTAATTTTAAGAACTTTATTTGAAGTACTAAGAGTTACATAATAATAAGCACCATATTCATCAACCCAATATGGAGTATCTTCAAAAGTTGAATCATCATTTAGATTAGATATATGTGAAACAACTTTTTTTGTCCCATCAACTGTTGAAATATTTTCACTTCCAGAATTGCAAACATAAACTCTGTAACTACTGGGGTTTTCAAAAGGGACTTCATCGTTATAATTCTTCGCACCATTGCCAATCCATTTTGATAAGGTGGAAATTTGACTGGAAGATAGTATTTTGTGATTGAAAGAAGTAGGAGATTCAATCTTTCCTTCAACAAATTGCATTACTAAACTTTTTTCAACGTTATATGGTATTACCACAGCGCCCCCATAGAAAATACCACTTTGACATGGACGATTAAATGCTCCATCCATTATATCCGACTGTGTTTCGGTACTTAAGCCATCACTTGGACAACTCCCACTGTGACATCCACTTGTGGCACAAGTTCCATTTAGTATATTGCCAACTGCTTCAGTTTCGTATCCGTAGTTTTCTTCTTGGGTTTGATCATCATGTTCAACCAAAGTACAATTTGTAAAAGTAAAAGTGAGTAATAAAGAGATAAATAGGACTGATTGATAATTGTTAAATATTTTCATAATTTTTTCAAGTAATTTTTGAACACATAAAATTTAGACAAAAAATATACCAATTATAATATTTAATATTTAGTGATAAAACAAAGGTGTTTAGTGAGCGTTAAAGATTGGAAGTAAATAATTCATGTTAAATATACTTCTTGACTATTATCTGCACCGAATTTATAATCACGTTTTATCAAGTTAATTCAAATTTTATAAGATTTTTCAATTTACAAATCGGATTTGAACAGTGAGTTTAAAGAGGAGGGTTGCTATAAACTTACTCAGATGTAAAAATGTAGATTAAACTGTCACCCAATCGTTTTATTGCTTCTTTTCCAAATGCTTCTTCGTCTATCTCTTTTGTTTGTATTGAACGTTCAATTAAAAGGATTCCATCTTCAACAAGAAATTTATTTTCGAGAAGGTTTTTATAAACTTCATGGATATCATGTTTGAAAAATGGAGGATCTAAAAGTATTAAGTCGTACTCTCCTTTGTCTTTCAATTTTGAAAATCGCATCGCTTCCATTCTGAAAATTTTACAATATTCAGATGCATCTAAACTTTCAATATTTTCATTAAGCATCTTTTGAACTTTAAAATCCTTCTCGACAAAATGAACTACATCAGCACCACGACTGAGTGCTTCGAGACCAAGTGAACCAGAACCTGCATAAATATCGCAAACTTTAATTCCTTCAAAAGCTACGTATTTTCTAAGCATATTAAAAATTGCTTCTTTATTCTTGTCAGTAGTTGGTCTTACTAAATCTGATTTAGGGAACTTAATTGTTCGCCCTCGATATTCACCAGCAATTATTCTCATTTAATTAAATTTTCTAAAACTTATTCCAGCAGCAGCTGAAAAGGAATTTGGTTGATTCATAAAGTATGCATTCTGGATAAATGATTCAGAAGTTTGAATGCTTTGAAATGGATTAAATATTTCTGCTAATATATTTAGTTTTGATTCTAGTTCAATCTTAAGTTCATCTACTTCATCACTTCCGGCTATAAATACACTATCGTAAGCAATATTTTCAGAATCAATAAATAATTCAATAGAATTAAGAAAATCGAAGTTAGTTTTTCTCTCGAACATTTTTAACGTTTTCAAATTATTATCAAGATACGAAGAAATAGAGAAGAGAGAATCAGAAACATAAATAGATAAAGTCTTTTTTTCGGATAGATTTATGGATGCATCTGATGCAAAGTGAGAATTATCGACAAATATTAAATTGAGATTGTTCTGATTAGCAAACTTGAATATTGATTCCACAAGTAATCGAGAAATTCCAATTACTAAAATTTTGTTTTTATTAGTCTCACCAGCTAGTTTGTGAGAACGTATAATTTGTTTTTCAATACTATGTGTAGGAAAGAGGATAGAGTATTCCCATTTGATATGCTCTTCCAACGCTTTCTCTGAAAGTGAGGGCTCATAAGGAATTTCAAAAAAATTAAATGTACTAATTGGAAGAGTGAATGAAATATTTTTGCTTTTAAACTGAGTTCTTTCGGTAAGAGTGTTTAATGATGTTTGGAGAATAGAGATGATTTTTGATTCAGTGGCATTAAAATCAAATTCTTCTTCAAAAATGTGTTCATCCACATTCTCCAAACAATATTTTGATGATTCGTTTACAACTTCAACAAGTTGCAATTTACTTTTCGTAAGGTCTAATCCAACATGGCTCAAACGAGAAAACATGTTGTTTGCTTAATCCCAGTTTTCTGTATTTAGCAATGCATCGGAATTAACATCACCAATTTTATCATCACTATCTGGACTTTGAATTAGATAACGTTTACCAATTGTTGTAATAGAATCTATTTTCACAATTTTTCCACGTCTATTAATTACAGTATCAATTTCAAGTAATGTATCTACTTGAACAATAAACATGTTCCCTGAACGAGGAGAAGTATATAGTGAATCATAACTAAATGGGCCAGAAACTAAATTAGAAAATGGATTTTTTGACTTAAGAATAGTTGTATCACCATCAATTTTATAAATTTTTACTGTATCAAAAGCAGCCATTAAGTTAAGCACCGCAGAATCGCTTCGAATAAAATTAACTAATGTATCTAAGTTGTCAGAGTATTTATCATATTTTTGTTCATATAATATCTGTGCATGTTTAAGATTTGTCATTCTTAAACGAGATTCTGTTTTATTATATTCTTTAGTTCTAAGAATTTCTGTTGGTTCAGTTATTGCAACTTGAATTAGTATAACAACTAAAACAACAATTACTGCCCACAGACCTGCATGCATATACCACGGTTCTGGTTTCTTGCTCATTTCTACCTCCAAAGGCTTAAATTACTCTATTCAATTAAAATATATTTCTTAATTTTATCTAATTTCTTCTCACCAATTCCACTTACATTAATTAAATCATTAATTGTGCGGAACTTTCCATACTTATTTCTATAAAAAACAATCTTTTCAGCTGTTTTTTCACCAATTCCAGGAAGAGTAATTAACTCCTCAACTGAAGCAGTATTTATATAAATTTTAGTGAGAACAAATTCCAATTCATTATCACTAAAATCATAAAGTTCTTGCTCATAATCAACCTTTTTCTTAGCAAAATTTGGGTTTTTCTTACTTGTTGAATTATTCCAAAATAGAGAATCTTGTTCAGAATAATCATATTGTTTCTGAACAGCTATTTCATCTTTATATTTAAAATAGTATGACCCTATTCCAATAAATAAAGATACTATTACAAAAAACAGTACTTTTATTTCAACATCAGAAAATCCTATTTTACTCCCTATTTTCTTAAAAGAGCTAATACTTTCTCCAAATTTATCTAATAATGACTACTATTTTGTCTCCACCTTAATATGTGGGTGTTTTTCTAATTCTTTTAAAAGGTCTTTCTCTTTTGAATTTACTTTTTTTGGAACATGTATGTTTATTTTAACAAGCTGATCACCAGCGCCATGACGATTTAGGTGTTGAATCCCTTTTTCTCGCATTTTTAAAAATTTACCAGACTCGGTACCATGCTCAATTTTAAGTTTTGCTCTACCATTAAGTGTTGGAATTTCAACATCAGTTCCAAGAACAGCCTCTGGATAACTTATTGATAGTTCATAAATAATATTGTCATCATCTCTAACAAAATATTCGTGTGGTAACTCACGGAAAATTGCAATAATATCACCTGAAGGTCCACCATTCTTACCAGCATTACCTTCACCTCGTAAAGTCATGTAGCTATTATCTGAGACACCGGCGGGAATATTTATTTTTATTGTAGTCTCTTCATAAATTCTTCCATCACCTTTACATGATAAACATGGTGCAGTAATTACTTTTCCAGATCCACTACAGTTATTACAAGGAGCTATATTTACAAACTGACCAAACATAGAACGAGAAACTTGTTTAACTTCACCTGCACCAGAACAGACCGAACATGTTTGGAAGCTTGCTGTATCTTTAGCTCCAGTTCCATTACAAGTAGTACATCTTTTATGTTTTTTAAGTTTAATTTTTTTTGTTGCTCCAGAAGCAATCTCTTCGAGTGTTAGTTTAAGCGTTACTTTTAAGTCTTGGCCAGGAGTTCCGGTTGAACGTTGCCGTCTACCCTGTCCACCACCACCACCAAAAATATCATCAAAGATGGAACCACCGCCACCACTACTAAATCCACCACCACCAAAGATATCAGAAAAATGGCTAAAAATATCATTTGCGTTGCTAAAACCATGAAAATCTTGACCGCCCCTCATTCCTTGGTGTCCAAATCTATCATATTTAGCACGTTTATCACCATCGCTTAATACTTCGTATGCTTCGGCTGACTCTTTAAATTTTGCTTCTGCATCTTTATCATCTGGATTTCTATCCGGATGATATTTCATGGCCAATTTTCTATAAGCCTTTTTTAGCTCATCATCCGAAACGTCTTTACCAACGCCCAGAATTTCATAATAATCTCTTTTAGACATTCTATTTATTCTCCAGAATTATTTTCTTCTATTTCGTCTTTATTTTCAACAACTTCCTGACTTACAATTACCTTAGCATGTTTCAGAACTTTATCTTTATACATATAGCCAGATTCAACTTCATCTATAACAGTATTTGGTGCAAAGTCATTTGATGGTTGTTGCAATAATGCTTCGTGATAATCAAAATCAAACTGTTTACCTTTTGCCTCAATTTTTTTAACGCCTTGCTCATCTAAAATTTGAGTAAATTTTTCAGCAACTAATTTTAATCCTTGGTTTAAGGCATCTTTATTAGCATCATCAATATGAGTAAGTGATCGTTGTAAATCTTCATGAACTGCTAATATTTTAACAATAAAAGATTCAGCTGCATATTTAAAGATTTCACTTTTTTCTATATCTGTTCTTTTTTTGTAATTTTCAAACTCAGCTAGTCTTCTTATTAATCTATCGTTAAGGTCTTCATTCGTTTTTTCTAATTCTTCAACACGCTCTTTCAAATCTATTTGAGCATCATTTTTGCCATTTGATGTTTCCTTTGTTTCCACTTCTTCTTCCTCTTTAATATCAACTTCAATTTTGTTCTTTTCTTCCTTTTTATTCTTTTTCATATGTTATCCTATATATTATTTTAATTCAAATTTTTAGTTAGTAGCTCAGCAACATATTCAACTGTTGCAATTACTTTCGAATATTCCATTCGCTTAGGACCAATAATACCAACACTTCCTATAGCATCTCCAACATTATACTCTTTTGTTACAAGACTATAACTTGTAAGTCTCTCTTCAATATTTTCCGAGCCAATTTTAATATTTACATCGTTTACATCATCTGAAATGCTTTCCTTCATAACATGAACAATAATGTCTCTATCTTCAACTAGTTCAATTATTCCCTGAAACTGATCGAGGTCTTCAAATTCTGGTTGGGCTAATATGTTTTTAGCACCTGTGACAACTGATTTATTATAATCTGTACTATCAGCAAATATTTTTTCGGCAGACTCCAAGAATACACGAATTATTGGACTGAACTGTGTTGAATAGATACTCTTAAATCTATCAACAATAGTTTCTCTAATTTCCGAAAATTTTAAACCAGAGAGTCTTTGGTTTAAAACTCTTTGAATGTTAGCCAAATCTGATTGACCATAATTTGCACGCAGTTCTAATGTAATAGTTTTCACAAGTCCAGAAACAACCGTAACCACAACTAAAATTTTTGATGTGGAAAGCTTAACAATTTGTATCTTTTCAAGAACAGAGTTACTCATTTGAGGGTAGGTAATACAGGCAAGCTGTTGAGTAATAGTACTGAGAATTGTTGAAGTTGCTTTTATTAAATCATTTGTCTCTTGTGAGGATGTTTTAATAGCAGATTCAGCAGCGCGTTTCTCTGTTATTGCTAATTTTGGAACTCCCATTAATGAATCAACATAGAAACGATATCCATAATCAGTTGGAACACGTCCAGCAGAAGTATGCGGATGCCCCAACAAGCCAGAGTCTTCTAAATCAGCCATAACATTACGTATAGTTGCTGGCGAAAACCCAACATCATACTTTTTTGCTATATTACGAGAGCCAACAGGATTTGCAGTTAAGATATACTGATGTATAACATACCGCAGAATTGTTTTTTCTCTTTCACTTAAATCTAAGTTATTCATTTCTAATTAGTTAGTCTAAAATTTTCGAACTTTAAATTTAATAAATAATGACTAAAATTTTATCAAATTCTTTTTAATAATGAATTAATTAGATGCTTTTTCTCTTATAGGGATTCTTAATAAAATTGAACATTTATTGAAATTAAAGTTAATAGATTTTTAAAAGTTAAATTTGAACAAAAAAAACTTCCTTCGTAAAAAAATAGATATTGAAATTATTTTTTCACTTAAATTGTACTATAATTTATATTTTACTACTTTGTAATTATATAAATACACCTAAGTTAAGAGGACTTAATGGCACTACTAGAAGTTAAAAACATTTCAAAATCTTTTGGAAATTTAAAAGCTGTGGATAATGCATCTTTTTCTGTTCCCAAAGGTTCAATTTTTGGATTACTAGGTAGAAACGGAGCTGGCAAAACTACCACTATTAGAATGATGATGAACATCTATCTACCCGATAGTGGTGAAGTAACTTTTGGAGGAATTAAAGCGGGACCAGATTTCAATAGTAAAGTTGGCTATCTTCCAGAAGAAAGAGGCTTATATAAAAAAATGAAAGTACTTGAAACGCTTCTCTTTTTTGCAGAAATAAAAGGAAAAAAAGGGCGTAATGTAACAAGGTTAGCAAAGGAGTACCTCAAAAAATTTGACCTTGCTGATAGAATGAACTCAAAAATTGAAACGCTTTCAAAAGGAAATCAGCAAAAAGTACAATTCATTTCAACTCTTTTGCATGATCCCGAAGTTTTAATTTTGGACGAACTCTTCTCAGGACTTGATCCGATAAATACTAACATTATGAAAAACGTAATTCTTGAATTGAAAGCAAAAGGTAAAATAATTCTTTTTTCTACTCATATAATGTCATTTGCTGAAAAAATGTGCGACCATATTGCAATAATTGATTCTGGAAAAATTAAGTTAAATGGTGCACTAGCAGATATTAAAGCAGAGCGCTCACAACGTAATATAAGTCTTAATTATAAAGGGGATATCTCTTTTCTTAAAAGTAATGAAATGATTGAAAATATTTCAGATTACGGGAACAGTGTTGGTATTAGGGTAAAAGAAGAGAAACATATTCAGCAGCTACTTAAGTTATTGGTTGATAATAATATTGAAGTAAATAGATTTGATGCCAACGATATTTCACTTGAAGAGATTTTTATTGATACAGTTGGTAAAGAAGTTGCTGAGGAGGTGAAACATGATTAACTATAGAGTTATAGCCTTAATTAGAAGAGAACTTCGCGAAAAACTTTTATCAAAGACTTTTATTTTGATGACTGTGTTACTTCCAGTTTTGATGTTTGGAATCTTTGGAGTTCAATCATTTATCATGAGTTTCGATTCAGAAAAAAGTGTTGTGGAAATTATTACAGAGTCGGAAGTAATTGGTGAAAAATTAAAAATCGTTATTAGCGAATCAAGTTTTGTAAAAGATAGTACAGTTATTCCCATGATTCACTCCATGTCTAAAAGTGAATTTGATGTTTACGTGCATGAAAAGCAAAGTGATTTGTTAAGTGAAAATATTGCAGGAATGATTTTTATTCCAAACTCTGCTTTAGATGATAAAAAAATACAATACTACTCTAAGACTCCTAAAAATATTCGGTTATTAGAACGTATCGATAACCCAATAAACAGAGTTCTTATTGAAGAATATTTTAGAGCTAAAAATATTCCAACTGAAGAATTAGAATTTGCTCGACTTTCTGTTGACATTTCGAGTTTTAAAATTACAGAAGGTGAGGAAATTAAAGAGGAGGGCTATGGTGGTCTTGTTCTTTCTTATCTCTTTTCATTTTTGCTCTACATAAGTTTAATTATGATGGGCTCAATGGTTATGCAGTCTGTGATTCAAGAAAAGTCAAATAGAATTGTTGAAGTCCTATTATCTTCAGTAACAAGTAGGGAATTAATGATTGGAAAAATTCTTGGTGCTGCTATTACTGGGCTTTTGCAAATGTCAATTTGGATTTTACCAGTTATTCTTGTTGCGTCAACATCATGGTTTATGTTACCTGAAAACCTCACAATAGATATTACATTTATTCAAATAGCTTATTTGTTAGTTAATTTCTTTTTAGGTCTGTTAATTTTTGTTGGCCTCTTTGCAACTGTCGGATCCATTTTTGAAGATCCACAAGATGCACAATCTGGGATGTTTCCAGTAATGATGTTAATTATGATTCCATTTTTTATCTCAATGTCTATGATTGAAAATCCAAGTAATCCAGTTGCTTCAATAGCTTCAATGGCACCATTTTCAGCTGTAATTGTAATGCCTGCAAAAATGGCTATGGTTGATGTTCCACTTTGGCAAGTATTAGTCTCAACTCTTGTAAATATTTTAACTGTTATCGCTATTTTTCCAATTGCTGGAAAAATTTATCGTGTTGGAATTATGATGACAGGGAAAAAACCTTCTTGGGGAGAAGTTATTAAATGGTTGCGTTATAAATATTAGATTTTACGTAAAACAGTACGCATGTCATATAGAACCCGTTTTGTGAGAAATCTTATGAATTAAGAGAGATTTCTCGCGTTCGTTCGAAATTACAATAAATTTAGTTTATCCTAAAATTGGAAGCAAAAAATGGAGCAAAAAGAAAAAATTTATTCTCAGTTTGGAATTAAGTTCTGGATAATCTCAGCTTCTCTAATTGTTGTTATTGCTGGAATGAGGGAAGCTGCTGGATTGATTACCCCTTTATTTCTTTCCCTTTTTGTAACAGCTATATTTTATGGCCCATTCAAATGGTTGCAGGAAAAAGGATTGCATACATCGCTAGCCTTAATAATTGTTATTCTTGGAATTGCATTTTTAACTGTTACAATTTTCGGCTTAATTGGAGCATCTGTAGTTAGCTTTACAGAAAAAATTCCATTCTATGAAGAACGTTTAACCTTATATTGGAAAGGGTTAACTGAATTTCTAAAAGAGAGTGGTTGGTTGGAGCTTGATTTAGATTTTTCAGAATATATTAATCCTGGTGTTGTAATGAAATTGGTAGGAAATGTATTTACCAGTTTTGGAAATATTATGAGTAATTTTTTCATTCTATTGTTAATAGTAATCTTCATGTTACTAGAAATCTCAATTTTTGAAAGAAAAATTCATCTCATTAATAAAGGCTCTCTTTCTAGAGTAAATAAAATAGTACAAAACCTAAATGCTTACTTTGGAACAAAGGCATTAACTAGTTTAGTTACGGGTGCACTAGTTGCAATTTCATTAGCAATTATTGGAATAGACTTCCCACTACTTTGGGGTTTCTTAGCGTTTTTGCTAAACTTCATTCCCAATATTGGATCAATTATCGCAGCTGTTCCTGCTATTCTTTTAGCATTAGTGCAATATGGATTTCCTTCTGCCTTAGCTGTTTTAATAGTTTTTCTAATTATAAATGTGATAATTGGTAATGTTATAGAACCTCGTTTAATGGGAAGAAATCTTGGATTATCTCCATTAATTGTATTTATCTCTTTAATATTCTGGGGTTGGGTATTGGGTACTGTTGGTATGCTTTTAGCAACTCCACTAACTATGACAATAAAAATTATTTTTGATAATATGGATGAGACTAAACATCTTGGACTAATGATGGGAGATGAATCTTCTATTAAAGATTTTAAAAAGTAAATTATTCTGTAACTATAGTTGCAAATAGTACTGGAGAGAAAATGAAAACTAATCTTTATCAATACAAAGCTTTTGTTACAAAAGTTTATGACGGCGACACAATTACTGTCGAAATTGACTTAGGATTTAAGACTTCTGTAAAGGGAGAGAAGATAAGATTAAGCAGAATTAACACTCCAGAAGTAAGAGGAGAATCAAGAGAAGAAGGATTAAAATCTAGAGATTATTTAAGAACTTTAATTCTAAATAAAGAAATCCTTCTAGAGACAATTAAAGATAAAAAAGGGAAGTATGGCAGATATATTGGAGAAATTTTCTATAAACAAGAAAATGGAGAATGGCTAAATATCAATAATCACCTTGTTAATAAAGGGCTTGCAGAGTTTAAGGAGTATTAATTATGAAAAGCATTATAATAAGTTTAAAGAGGATTTTAGTTATGGCTTCAATTTTTGGAATATCATTATTTGGAAGTAATATGAATGCGCAAAATATATCAGATGAAGAATTACTTGATAGTGCTAATGTTTATAAATTTTCTGTTAAAAACATTAAGAATGAAGAAGTAAATCTACAGAGCTACAAAGGGAAAGTTTTACTTATTATAAATGTTGCAAGTGAATGTGGATTTACTCCGCAATATGAAGGGCTTGAAAAGATTTATAAAAAATATAATTCAAAAGGATTTGAAATATTAGCTTTTCCATGTAACGATTTTGGAAAACAAGAGCCAGGAACAAATGAAGAGATTCAGAATTTTTGCTCATTAAATTTCAATACTACTTTTCAACTTTTTGATAAAATTTCAGTGAAAGGGGAAGCTGAGTTATACAAGATGCTTACAGATAATCCAGTAACTGGAAAATCAAAAATCTTATGGAATTTTGAAAAATTCTTAATAGATAAAAATGGAAATG
>CBDUTO010000129.1:0-12456 GCA_965370315.1 uncultured Melioribacteraceae bacterium | reverse complement strand
ATCTTATTGTATGTGTTCCAGCTCTTAAATCACCAGAGAAAAGATGAGATATTTCTTGACCAAGGATGTTATAAATATTTACATCAACTCTTGCTTCGTTTGGTGTAAAAAATTTGATTTCAGTACTTGGATTGAATGGGTTTGGGTAGTTTTGTGAAACTTCATACCGAGCAGGAATAAAATCTGCATTTGTTTGAACAGAAACTACTTCTGCTAAATTATACATTTCAACTTCGTAGATTCTTGCAACATTTCCACCACCAATTTCTGGAGCATTTAAATGTAAAATTACACTGTCGCAATTTACAATTGCACCACCAGGTAATGAATGGTATGTGATACCGGCTTCATTATCTTCAACAGTATCAAAAACTTCCCAAGCACTTGTAGCAGTATTAAATACTTTTAATTCAAAATCACCAGTATTCATACTAGCACCTTCGCCACCAGCTTCAGCATGATAAACAACTATTTGATTAATATCTTTTGAAGTTTCAAATCCGTAAGTAACCCACATTGGAACTGCACCAGAGTTATCACACCATTTTGTGTTCATTAAACCATCAATGCTATGTTCTGGAGCCTCAGCTTCCCAGTTACATGCGTTAAGAGATGTACCAGTAACGCCAGTACGTGCTAAGTTTTCTTCAAAAGTCAATTCAACTGGATCAATAGAAGAAATACCACCTGAAAGATCTTCAAAGTTTACTATATATGTTCCAGCTTCAATAGCCCTGATCGATAATTTTTTTGATGTTCCTTTTTGATCCCATGATAATGGGTTAGCCCAAGTTGCGCCACCATTTACTGAAAATTCAACTGCACCATCTGAAGATACTTGCATTTGAGCATCTGTCGATACCATTGGATAACCATCAGCGTTTTCAAAATATAGCGTATAATCTACTTTTCTTTGATGAGCTAATACTTTGTCAAGTCCAGCAACAAATTCAACTTGAGAAACTGCAGGAGCATTAGCATCAATACTTCCATACATTTGAGCTAAGAGCCAAAAATCACTCCATCTTGTTACTTCAAATAATTGAGGTTCAAATCTAAGACTATGAACGCCAGGTGTTACTACGTTTTCAAATGCGTCACCAGTTAGTAAAGTTCTTTTTGTTAAACCACCAATACAAGCACCAGTTCTACCAGCTGTGATGTAAGTAGTATCAAAATCGTAGTTGTAAGGAACATTGTTATATTTTAGATATGGTGTACAATCTTCAATATATGGACTAAATGTATAAATTTCTTGACCATCTACAGTGAATTCTACTTCAACTTCTTCCTCACCGTATTGTCCACCACCTCTTCCCCAGAAAAGAATATTTTTATTTACAATATCACCAGGTACTAAGAAATTTGCGTTTTCCCATCTGCCTTCGTTTTGCTCAGATAGAACACCAGCTGCACTCACAATATTTGTAATCCAATCAACTCCTTTAGAATTTTCATCTGGAGTAATAACTAAATCTAAATCAGCAAAAAGTGAAGTTCCCCACCATGTACCAATCCATAACATAACCTTTGAACTATCATCCATTAAACCTTTGTATGCAGTTATATCTTCAATATAAACAGCACTATCGCCTAGTGGAGTATAACCTGAAGCTAAAGTTGTTCTTGCGCCAAATTTATCTTCTAGAATAACTTCAAATCCGTGAGCGTAAGGATCCATTAGAGAATCTCCACCTTCATAAGTAGGGCAAAGAATAGTTAAATCAAATTCGATTTTAACATTTTGCGTTAAATCAGAAGTAATACCCATATCAACAAAGTATTTTTTTGCTTCACGTCCATCACCACGAATTACATTAGGGTCTGGGCTGTCATAAGGGTCATTTCTAAATGCTTCTTGTTCAAAGACTTTTACAGTTTCTTGAGCAAAAATAGCACTGCTCAAAAATATAAAAGTTAAAAATAGGTTAAAACATTTCTTCATAATGTTGCTCCTTTAAGTTGGTTAATAAATAAATATGTTATATAATTAGAATAATAGACTCACACCATATGAGTGAGTCCCACCAAATGTATCATGATCTCTGTATGAATAATCAATTTTCCAACCTTTGTTATATAATAAGAATGATTGGAATCCAGCACCGAGTGTTAATCCATACTCAGATTCATTCATAAATAAAGCTTTATAACCGCCAGATATTGAAATATTACCAACTCCAGCAAATAATATTGAATACAGAGCACCAATGTTTAGTGATTCACTATTATTATTTGGATGTAATGCATCGACAGCAAGTATCAGTTTATGCATTCCGTTATTAATTACTGTTAATGAAACACCCAATCGAAAGATCAAAGGGAGTTCGTATTCATTTAATCTATATTGCCCTTCAATATCTTCATAATCTCCAGACTGATTTCGTGTTGGATTAATTGATTGCAATAAATCCAAACCATCAAACTGCATTCTTGTACCATAGTTAGATACACTCATCCCTATATTTAATCCATCTTCCATGTTTTCTGTAGAACTAAAGAAACCAGTATTTATTAAAACTCCTAGATCCATAGCTATTGCTGAAGCACTTGAATGCCAAATTGAAGATGAGATATATTTTGCATTGGCACCGAAACTAAACCATGTAGCCATTTTTCGTGCAAATCCAATTGAAACTGAAATATCAGATGCTGAAAAAGTTTCTCCAGTACCTCCTTGCATTTCCATTGTTGTTACATCCATATCACCATAATCAACTCCGATAACCCCAATACCAATTGTACCTAAATCACCAGCATTAAAAGCGACAGCACCAAAAGTTGTATTTATGTTAGCAACCCAAGGTTGATATGAAAACATTACTTCACCATTTTTGACATTTGCCAATCCTGCTGGATTCCAATAAATAGCAGAAACATCGTTGGCTATACTTGTAAAAGCATCACCCATTGAGCTACCAGTTGGTCCGAAGCCAATCTCAAGAAAGTTTGCTGTGGTTGTACCAACCCTATAGGGTTTTTGAGCAAGTACGACTGAACAAAAACTTAAAAGCAATATGATTACTAATTTTTGATTCAAGGTTTTATTAAAATTCACTTAGATTACCTCAATGTTTCTTAAACTTAAAAACAGTTCTTACTTAAGAACTGCAAATTTTCCAATTTTTTCTTCACCAGTATCTTCAGATTTTACTTGATAAATATAAATACCAGCTGCTATTTCTAACCCTTCTCTTGTAAGCATATCCCAATGAATAGATCCTCTATCAGCAGAATTCTCAACAATTACCTCATCTACGAATACACCGCTCATTGTAAATATTTTAATAGAACATTCAGCAGGTAAGTTTGTAAACATCAATCTTCTTTGCTGATTCATTCCACTAATTTGCAGAGCAGGTTCCATTGAGTTAGCAGATATATATGGATTAGGAACAACTTTAATATCATCCATGTTTTGAATAATTTTTTGATCCACTGCTTCTATGGCACTATTAACAGTGAAGACAACTGAGTCTTTTTCTGTAAGTGGCGAGTTAAAAGCAACTTTGTAAACATCGTTAGCTTTTGGCATTTGGCTGTCATCAATATTTTCAAAATTTAAGCCAAATATTGTTCCTCCCCATCTTATCTTTTCATCGTCAGAAACTGGATGACCAACAAGAAGTAAATCAGTATCTCTTGTAAAAACTCCATCTCCATTTTCGTCCTGTAGCATAATATCACATTTTGGATGTTCACCATTCTCATCTGTGAATGATTTATTGACTACGTAAAAATTGAATGATTGGTCTATAACAACTTTTTTAGAAATATCTTCCTCTTCAACACCTTTTAGATAACGAGTATAGTTAATCTGAGTTGTAGTTTCATTATCATTACCAGTAAAAACTATTTCGTATTCCCAAGGGAAAAAAGTTGACGCTCTTGTACTTGGAATTACTTGCATTGGTGAATCACCAACTATCCAACCAGATTTATCTACGGCAAGAATTGGTTTAGGTACATTCAGTGTAAATCCAAACTGAACACCATCAAAGATACTTGTTAATATTTCTGCTTCTTGAGGGTATAAATAGTATTTGCTCGGAGAATTATCATAATGAATTTCTTTTATAATATCTCTTTTATTATTAGTACTATCACTATTTTCAATAAATAACAAAATCTCATCGCCATTAGTAATATCTAATACTTCAACTCCACTTGTAGCTAGTTTCATATCATAAGGTGATCTTCTATCGCCAAAGTTATAACTACCAACTTCGGTTGATTGATACTTAACTTTGTACTCATTTCCTGCTATAGCATTTAGATGGTCAAGGACATCAATGCTAATTTGATTACCATGAATTGTATAATCTTCATCAATATCAGAAATCATTTCTATTGTAGGAGGTACATATCCTGCAGCCATAGTTGTTGGTTGCATGATGGCTACATTTATTCCACTATTTCTAATATTTCCATATTCATCTATATCCAAAATGGTAGAGTTCTCATAAGGAGTAATACCTTCGCCTACATTTGGTATGCCATAATCATAAGCAACAAGCGCATAATAATAGGTTTCGCCATTTTTCACATCTTCATCGATATAAAAGTGTTCAATACCAGTATCATTACCTAAGTAATATGCAATTCCATCTACAAGACCAAAATCTGTGAAACCTTTCTTTTCATTTACAATATCACATTGATAAATTGGCTTCTTTAAAGTTGGTTCACCAAATCCATTAGTGATAACTTCTGGATCGCTAAAATATTTATCAGAAGCTTTGTAAAGTTTATAGCCTTCAAAATCATTTATGTTATTTAGTAATGGTTCTTTAGAATACTTATCAGCAACATCATTCCATGATAATATTACTTTACCGTCTCCTGCAGTTGCGGTAAGTGTAGGCATTAATGGAGGAGTTGCAAACCTATAGTCTCTCTCATAAATAACTTGAACTACTTCTTTTTTCCTAAAGAGTGATGGAACTTCTGGTTCATTATTGCCATAAGTAATATAATCATACGAATGTATTATTGACATTGAGATTCTTTCAGTTCGTCCCTTATATAGTGGGAAAGGAGAAGCCGCAAAAAATTCGATTAAATTTTCAATAGTTCCACTGAATGATTCTTTTCTTCCAGAAGTCATTAGCCTTAAACAGACATTATCATTGTAAAACCAAGGTCCATCAGTAGCAGGAACCCCGAACATTACAAACGTTGTTAAACCAATCATATCAGATTCACTAATATCAGTTGTAGCAAAATTGGGTTCACTACCAAGACCATCAATAAAATCTGGTTTATGATTACATTCAGTACCATTGGCATCCGGTCCTTCATAGTTAAGATCTAATGGTCCAACACCATCAGTTCCTATATCATCACCATAAAATTCTTCTTTCTGATAAATTCCATCATCATTAAGATCGGCACCATCTTGCCAGTCACAATCTTCATCAGCATCCCAATGAGGAACTGGCTCTCTATTATAAGCTCTTTTAAACTTTTCTAAATCAGCAATACCTTGTGTAGCATCCTCATAAAATACTATAGCTTGGTTGTCTCTTTTTTCATCAATGATTCCATCATCATCATTGTCCAATGCATCATAAGAAATGCCTGGACTTTCCAAAAATGCAAATCCCATAATTCCGGGTTGCTCTCCTTTTTCCCCAATCATATCAATATCCCACGAGAAAGCAAGATCTAAGAAATCATCAAAGTAGCCTAAATCATCAGTAGGTTCATTACTACCAATACCATTATCAATCCAAAAACCAAAAGCTGTTTCAGGCAAATCATAATCAGAAATATTAGCAATCGAGTATTCCCAGAAAATAGCATCCTGAGTTTGTGGGTTATTCCATTGCATACCCCTAGTTTCTACTCTTAAACCCAATCCGCCCCAAGGTTTACCAAATTGAGTAGTAATATCTGGGTTCTTATCCCCAATCTTTACTCCAGGTCTTGGGTAATATTTTAATCTGCTAGAAGGCTGAATATATTCTAAATCTTGAGCATCATTTGACACAAAATATGTTTCTAAATCGGCATAAATAATACCCCTACCAAATCTACCATTCCATTCACCTGTCCACTTTAGTTGGTTTCCACTTGCTGGCCATCCTTCAATTGGCCATGAGTTAGGAATGTTACTCATTGCAACATATTCTTCTGCATCATTTAAATAACCACGAGGAGGTTCAAATCCATATACAACATCACCAGCTAAACTTCTATCCATCCCTTCTCTGTAGGAAGTTTGCACATAAAACAAAGTGTCAATGCCAGGATCTGTACTCCAAGGAGCTGGTATTGAATCATTTTCAATTTTAACTTTGCTACCAAGCATTAAAGCGACACCATCTGTCATAGATTGACCTGTATGATCATTTGGCCATTTTGAATATTGTGTGCCACAGCATTTGGAAAGTTCTGTTGTGTTCTTAAAGTATAAATACACTCTGTTACCAGACATGTATCCTTCTTTTCTAGCACCAATATCCCCTGCTGGATCATCTGGACCTTCGTATAATTTACCCTGTCCCATTACAGAATTAGTTAGCAAAATTAGAAGAAATAACATAAAGTATAAACCCTTGTTTCTTCTCATATTTATTATCCTTTTATTCATCTTTTTTCATCACTTTGTTAAAATAAAACATCTATTCCTAGTTTTACTTCTCTTGGAGGTCCATACATTGCTGGATTTTTAATAGCATCATAATAATCATTGAAATCACTTTTATGAGCTTCTACTTCAGTTTCTCTAACAATTGATTGATAAGCTCTACCTGTACTATTATAGACTTCATTTTCTGATAATGAATCAAATAAATTGTAAACTAGTAGATTCAACTTCACATCAAATGCATCACTTCTGTATAGGTAGTAAAATGCTCTTAAATCCACTTGGAATTTTGATGGCTTAACAGAGTTGTTATAATCTAAATTTATTTTTGAAAGAGTGCTTTCAATAATTGGTTCCCAAGTGTATGGGGTTCCAGAATTATAGTAACCAGTAATAGTTGTACCATAATCGATTGTAAAATAACTAACTGAAGCATTCAATGTATGTCTTTGATCCCAGGACATTCTAAACAATTCATTTACAGGATCTAAGTTGCCTCCTGCTCTATCAAATGTTTGGTTAGGATCATTAGCATTTCCTCTTGTATACTGCAGTGTATAGTTTAAGAAAAAAGAGAAATCACCCATAGCATAATCATACTTAACTTCAAAACCTTTAACATTACCGTAATCTAAATTAGTATAAAGACCATATCTAATTTGGTTATATGTAGATAAAACTGTTGTACCTAAAAGGTCGTATATATCTCTGTAAAAAACAGCAACTTCAAGACTCATTCCAGCATCAAGTTGTTGCCATAATCCAATTTCATATTGAACAGTTTTTTGAGGTTTAAGAGTTGGATTACCCATTCTTGTATCAAGATCAATTGGGGAAACCGTGAAATTTGGATTTGCATACAAATATGATAAAGGAGGCATTTGATAAAAATGTCCGTACGCAAATCTTAATAATGCTGCATCACCTAATTGATAACTTAAGCCAAAGCGTGGGCTAACTTGCAAAAATGTGCTTGCATCTTCATATGTACTATACTGTTTGGAGTTCGGATCATCGAATCTTATCTGATTTGCAGGGTTTCTCCAATCAGAAGGATAAGTTGTATTTGGATTAAAATAATCAACTCTAGCACCAAAGTTTATGACCATATCGTCATATTCCATTTTATCTTGAATGTACCATGCTGCTTCTATTGGCTTAGCATTTATTCTTGTGGCATAGAGTGTTGAATCATCTAAAACTGTCGCTTCATAGAATGGAAATAGTATTTGATTAGATGTAGAATCATGTACTGATTGATTCTCTAATCCTGTTCCTTCGAAAGCGTTTCTAATACTAACGCCATAATAATCGTAATCATGAAGTGAGTAAGAAAGTCCAGTTTTAATAATATGATTTTTATGAACCATCCATGTATAATCTAGTTTTGCTAAATAATCTCGCGTAGTGCTTTCCCACCATTCTTTATCTTGTCCACCAGTAATAAAATCAGAATCAGATCTTCTATATAAGTCATGTACATATCTTGAATCAGTTGGAGAATCATAAAGATTATACCCTCTATTACTTTCAACTAATGAAGCCTTTGCTTCATAGAACATATTGTTATTTAGAGAGTGATTAATCTGCAAAGCATACATATTTGAATTTGCAAAATACTTTCCTAACCCATTTGGATTATATTTCCAACTATGTGAATAAGCACCAGTTTCTCTCCAATTTCTTGTAAAAGTGAAAGAAGAACGAAATCCAACAAATGGTTTAAAAGCCAATTTTGAATAGATACTATAAGTCTCCTCTGTATTCATATTAACATATTCATCAGAACCATTTTTTTCAGAATACCAAGTATCTTCACTTCCTCTAAATGTTGAATAGTCAGTTTCGCGAAACATATCAATTCCACTTAAATGGTTTTTTCTATTTTCGTACCTACCATTAACAACAAACGATAAAAGATCTTGAACTATTGGACCACTTAAATAAGCTTTGTAATCAACATTCCTAAAAATATTACCTTCATCAATGCCTATAAAAATATCATCCCTAGTAGTTAAATAATTTGAAGCCGAAGCTGACACAGAACCTTCAAAGGTATTTTGTCCATCTTTGGTAACAGCATTTACAATTCCAGACATAGCACTACCATACTCTGCATTAAATGTTCCAGTAATAATTTCAACTTCTTGAATTACATCTGTTTCTACACTAACATTTCTTCTTTCCTTGCTAAAGCTATCATCTACAATCATTCCATCAATCATATATGATACCTCCGATGAACGACCACCTCTAAAGTGACCATCAACTACACCACTCTGCATATTAACAACGTCTGCTAAATTTTCTACTGGAAGCGCTTTTATTTGATCAGAAGTAACATTGCGTATTGAACTTGTTTGATCTTTCTTCATTGATATTTTGTCTGCAGTTACTACAACTTCTTCTCCAAGTTCAATACTTTGATCATTTAACTCAACGTCAATAGTTACCGTTCTATTTATTGATACTTGTACATCACGCATTACAAAAGTTGTGTACCCAATCATTCTCACCATTACAGAGTATTTGCCTGGAGGAATATTTATAATAGAGAAGTCACCTTCAAAATCTGTTGCAGCACCATAATGTGTGCTTTCAATAAAAACATTTGCTGCAATTAAGGCTTCACCCGTCTTAGCATCTTTAACATTGCCAGAAATTTTGCCAGTTTGTGCATTTAGAAAATTAACTAACAAGAATAAAGCAGATATAACTAACATTATTGTAGAGTTAATATTTTTTTTATGAGTCATTGAACGGCCTTCTTATATTGCTCTTATTCATTATAAGTAATAAAATCAGTATGTTATTATATAAATTCAGTTTAAATCTATTTAAAAATCTAACTATCACATGAAAATATACAAACTAGTTAGTTTATATTCAAATAAAATATACTAATTTTTGAAATTATTTTTCCATTTTTTGATATGCTTTGATTATCGCTTGTTTTGCAACTATTTAAAAATAAGCAGAAGCGGATGAGATATGTAAATATCTATGATACTATAAAATTCTTTAAAAAATTACGTTGTTTATTTTTTTAATGGGGTTACTAGTGATCTCCGTTTTGAGTCTCAAATGAAGCAAAACCTTCAGAAGATGCACCTTTTTTCATAATTGGAATACGGAAAAAATCACTTAATATTAAGCAAGCACCTCCAACTGCTACTGAGTAGGAACCATGCAAACTAGTTCTTATTCGCAGCTTTTCACTAATAAATGGGATTGTATCCTTAACTAGGACATCCTTTATCGGATTAGTAATAATTTCTTTTAGGTCAGATATTGTACCAGAGATAACCAAAGCATCTGGATTTAACAGTGCAACAAATTGAGAAATATGTTTACCAATCTGTGTCCCTAGTCTATCAAATAATAATAAAGCCGCCTTATCACCATTTAAAGCTGCGTTGATTAGTACTTCAATTTCCAGGTCTTCAGGATGAGAATCATATTCACTCAATAACGTACTATTCTTTAATTCATGTCTAAAGTGAATTAACATTTGGTCTAAATTCATAATTGGCACATTTATTTCACCAGCACAGTTTGAATAGCCGCGGTAAATATGCTCGTCTATCACAATACCTATTCCCAAACCCCCTATTCCCTTATCAAACTCAACTAAAGCAACAAGAAAATTCTTTCTTCCTTTTGCAGCACCAGCCCATTTGGCACCAACGGCTGAGGCATTTGCATTGTTTTCCATATATACTGGGATATCGAAGACGTCATTCAGTTTTTCAATTAAAGGAATATTTTCTTCAGCACAAATATCAGTTCTAATAATTACACCATTTCTAGTATCGACAATGGCAGGTAAAGCAATCCCTATACCTAAAATCTTGTCAATTTCTATTTTTGCAGTTTCAAGAATAGAGGAAACATTTGTTTCAATAAGTGTTACTAAATCTTCTATATTTTTAACTTTTTCATGCTTTGTACAATTTTTAGCTAATATTTCACCTTCCAAATTCAAAACAACGGATGATATTTTTGTAATCTCTATATCTAAACCAACAACATATGAAGAAGTATTATTGAGTTTCCATAAAAAAGGTTTTTTTCCTCCTTTTTCAGTGGAGACACCTTTACCAACATTAAGTACTAGCGATTTTGAAGAAAGTTCTTTAAGAATATTAAATATTGTAGAAGGTCTCATTCCTGTGTAGTTAACTAACTCACTACTAGAAATAGTTTTATGCTTTCTAATAAGATTCAGTACAATCTGTTCATTTAGATTACGAATAAATTTAAAGTTTCCGGTTTGTATCATTTTATTTTTCCCTAAACATTAATTCTCAGTAAGATTATTTTTTGTTACTCATTGTAATCAGCAGATTGCCACCACTCATTATTTCATCATAGGTTAAATAATTTCTTTCTAATTTAGTATTATTTAATTCTATACTCGCAATATAAATATTTTCTTCTGTTAAGTTCTGAGCTATTACATTAAATTCTTTGCCATTACTAACTGAAATACTTACTTCCTCAAACATAGGTGTGCCAAACCAAAATTTACCGTCTGCTGGGTTTAATGGATAAAACCCAATAGCACTAAAAACATACCAAGAAGACATTTGTCCGCAATCATCATTCCCAGTTAATCCATCTGGAGCAGCTTTATACATCACCCTTCTTATTTGATCAATCTTCTCTGCACCTTTCCAAGCTTGATTTGTGTGAGAATATAAGTATGCAATATGATGACATGGCTCATTACCATGAGCATACTGACCAATCAATCCAGAAATATCTGGCGAAACATCACCTTCCATAATAGAACTGACTGTAAATAGTGAATCCAATTTAGCTATAAATTTGTCCTCACTACCAAACAATTCTTTCAAACCCTCAACATCATGAAGAACATGCCAAGTATATTGCCATGCGTTTGCTTCAGTATAATCTGTTTTTCTATGTTCAACATGAGTTGGACTAAAATTCTTCACCCAATTTCCATCTTTATCTTTGCCACGCATAAAGCCAACACTCTTGTCAAATAGTATTTTATACGCATCCGCTCTTTTTAAGAAATATTTATATTCATCTTCCTTTCCTAAATCCTTTGCCATTTGAGCTATGCACCAATCATCAAAACTATATTCCAAAACCTTAGAAACAGCTTCGAGTTCCAGTTCTGAAGGGATGTATCCATATTTTTTAAATTTATCAATTCCAAATTTATCTTGCATTGCTGAAGCTTTCATTGCTGTAAATATTCTTTCTGGATCGGCTGTTGTTAAACCTTTTTTATATGCATCATAAATAACTGGAACTGCATGGTAACCAATCATTACATCAGTTTCATTAGAAAGCAGATCCCAAGTAGGAAGAAGCTTGTATTCGTCATAAAAGCTTAACATTGATTTTACAAAATCATCAACTATCTCTGGTTTTGTAATTGTTACCAGTGGATGAAGAGCGCGGAATGTATCCCAAAGTGAAAAGAGGCTGTATTTATTATACCCTATAGCTTTTTGAGTTTTTCCATCAGCACCATAGTATTCGCTATTATAATCACTAAAAAGATTTGGTGCAATAAAACTGTGATACATCGCTGTGTAAAATATTTTTTTAGAATTTAAATCCTTTGATTTAATTTTAATTTTGGAAAGCTCCGTTTCCCATTTGTCTGAAGCTTCTTTTTTCACTCTTTCAAAATCCCAATCCTCAATTTCTGTGTTAAGATTTTTAATTGCTCCTTCAATACTCGCTGAAGAAAGGGCAACCTTGATCATTACATTATCATTTTCATTTAACTCAAAGGAAAAAACAGCCTCAGCAGATTTACTCTCAACAACATCACCTTCTTTTTCTTCTTTTGATTCATATAGTTGGTGTGAAAATTGTTT
>CBDUTO010000128.1:0-12528 GCA_965370315.1 uncultured Melioribacteraceae bacterium | reverse complement strand
GATATAAAAAAGAAATTTATAGAAATCCGCAAGCAACTGAAGTATGAATTTAATGAATTTCTTCTCACGATTTTAACTGACGAGCAAATAGTTAAGTTTGAAGAAATGCGAGGAAAATTGCTTGATGAACGAAATGCTAAATGGATAGAAAAACTTACAGAAGAATTAAGTTTAACTAATGAGCAAGTTGTACAAGTAACAGAAATATTATTATATAAATCAGAAAAAATGGTAGAAATTCGAAAAGGGGAATATACTTTAGATGAAAAGCGAGAGCTAATTATTGCTTTAAATGAAGAAATAAAAGCAAAATATACCGAGATGTTAACTGACGAACAATTAGAAAAACTTGCCAATTTAGTGAAGAAAAGCAAAAAACAGCATGGTGGTCGCGGGTACGATAAACCATAGTGAGCTAGAAGAGTTGATTTGTGTTTTACAAGGCACTCCATTGGAGTGCCTTTTTTATTTGAGGTATTCCCTATATTTTAATATATGAAATATTTGGTGATACTAAAAAGAAAGATATTATTAACAAGGTGGAAACAAAAAGTTATAAAACCTTTTGTCATTTCGGTAAACTCAATGCCCCCATACCCAAATGGTTCCCGCATAAAAACATTGTGGGACAGGTTTATTGGGAATCTATCATATAAGTCTAGATTCCGTGTAGATACATCACGGAATGATAATAAATTTTCCCGATATTAATATCTAGTGTTTTTTAGGAGCAAGCTAGTAGATAAAAAGGAGTCTAATTGATATCTCGCAAATATTGAAAACAGCTATTACGAGTAAAGAGTTATTTTAAGAGATTTGGTATATTTAAACGCTATTAAAGAATAAAGGAAAAAAGATGAACAAGAAAATGATATTAATAATTAGCTTAGCACTAATCAGTTTAATTGGATGTAGCTCATCGGAACTTATGCTAAGTAGAGCAACAGATAGTAAAATTAAAATTGATGGAAATCAAGACGATTGGAATGGAAAATTAAAATATTACGAAGATGAAAGAGTTGCAATTGGTTTCCAGAATGATGAAAATAATTTATACTTCTGTTTAGTGACCTCCCATAAACCGAATGTGATGAAAATAATGTCAATGGGATTAACAGTTTGGTTTGAACCAGAAAATGGAGATCAAACAATAGGTTTGCAATATCCAAAGAAAATGGATAGTGTTCCACCGAAAAACCGAATGGGAAAAAATAGAAATCAAAATAACAATTCTGATTTTGAAGTGACTGTTAAAACAATGCTACAAAATCAAGGTGAATTTCTTCTAGTTGATGAAGATGAAGAAATACTATATGCATCTCCGATAGGGAGTAGTGACGGGTATGAAATTAAAATTGCTGCAGTAAATAAGCAATTTGTTTATGAAGCAAAAATACCTATTGGAAATAATAGCGAAGCACAAATGCCAATTAATATTTTCCCAAATGAAAAATTTACAATTGAATTTGAAACTGGTGAAATAGACATGGATGCGATGAAAAAAGATGGTGGAATGCAATCTGGTGGTATGGGACAAGGCGGTGGTGGAGGAATGCCAGGCGGTGGTCAGAGCGGAGGACGTGGTTCAATGCAGGGTGGTAGCCGTGGAGGATCTAGCCGTATGGGAATGGAAAGTTTTAGTCTTGAAGCTGAAGTTAAGTTGGCAAAATAAATTTTCGATTTGAATAATTGGGTTCAATTTTTGAACATTTTTGTGAACTTCTTTTAACTATATTCGTCAGTTACGATTACAGTTTTATATTTTAATAGAGATAATATTTATGCCTAATAAATTAGTTTTAATAATATTTTTAACATTTGTGTCACTCATTAATGCACAAACCTCAACACTTAGCGGATTTATTACAGATGCTGAAACCGGTGAAGGTTTAATTAGTGCAAATGTTTATATTCAAGAATTAGGTGCTGGTACAGCAAGTAATCAATATGGCTTTTATTCTGTAACAATTCCTAAAGGTAAATACACAGTAAGGTTTAGTTATACCGGATTTAAAAAGGAAACTTTAAAATTAGACTTGAACAATTCTGTAAGTACCAATATTGAACTCACGCCCGATTCCTACGAAATAAATGAAGTTGTTGTAAAAGGCAAAAAGGATGACCACAATGTTAAATCAACTGAGATGGGTACAACTGAAATAGTTCCAAAAGAATTACAAGCTGTGCCAGTTATACTTGGCGAAGCAGACATTTTAAAAACCATGCAACTGCTACCTGGAGTAAGTCAAGCTGGGGATGGAAACAGCGGCTACTTTGTCCGTGGTGGAAATATTGATCAAAATTTAATTTTACTTGATGAAGCTACTGTTTATAATCCATCTCACTTATTTGGATTTTTCTCTGTGTTTAATTCTGATGCAATCAAAAATGCAAAGATGATAAAGGGTAGCATGCCAGCTGAGTATGGTGGCAGAATTTCTTCTGTGTTAGATATTAAAATGAAAGAGGGAAGCAATAAAGATTTTAGATTCAATGGTGGAATTGGTTTAATTTCATCCCGTCTTTCTGTTGAAGGTCCAATTGTAAAAGATAAAGGGTCATTCCTTATTTCTGGACGTAGAACATATGCCGATTTGTTTATTCCTCTTGCAGGCGATGAAGCACTTAGTGATGCGAAATTATATTTTTATGATTTAAATCTTAAAGCAAATTATAGCTTTAGTAATTCGGATAAATTATATTTATCTGGATATTGGGGAAGGGACGTTCTCGGCTTTGATGATCAGTTTGGTTTTGATTGGGGTAATATTACAGGAACTTTAAGATGGAATCATTTATTTAGTGATAAATTGTTTTCTAATACTTCTCTAATATTCAGCGATTACAATTACTCCGTTAATGTTATTAGTGGGGATAACGATTTCGAAATTACTTCTGGCATTAGAGATATAAATTTAAAAACAGATTTCCAATATTTTTACAATTCTAATAATCGAGTTAGCTTTGGTTTTATTGGGTTTTATCACACCTTCCTTCCAGGAGAGATTGAAAGTAATGCAGGTAATGTTAATTCTTACAAGGTAGAAGACAAAAGTGGAATAGAGTTAGCGGCATATATTTCGCACGAAACAGATTTGACCCACAGAATTAAGCTAAACTATGGTTTGCGCTATTCAGGATATCTTAATGTTGGCCCTGGAACAGTTTACACTTTTGATGAAGATAACTTTCCAACAAGTATTACAAACTATGAAAGTGGTGAAATAATAAATAGTTATGGTGGGTTTGAGCCACGTTTTTCTTTAAACTATTTACTAGATGAAACAAGTTCTCTAAAGGGAGCTTTTGCAAGAAACTTTCAGTACATCCACTTAGTTTCAACATCTACAACTTCAACTCCATTAGATGTTTGGTTGCCTACTACAAACATTGTTAAGCCAGAAATTGCGAATCAAGTGAGTGTAGGATATTTCAAAAATTTTGCCGAAAATGAATATGAAACATCGGTTGAAGTTTATTACAAGAATATGGAAAACCAAATTGATTATGAGAATGGTGCTGATATTTATTTCAATGAGCAGATTGAATCTCAATTAGTTTTTGGAACTGGTTATGCTTACGGAATTGAATTTTATCTAAAGAAAAACTTCGGAAAATTTACTGGCTGGTTAAGTTATACTCTCTCAAAAACAGAGAGAAAATTTCCAGATATAAATGATGGAAATCCATATTCTGCCAGACAAGATAGGACTCATGATTTTTCAATAACAGGTATATATCGGTTTAGCAAATGGTGGACTTTCTCAGCTAACTGGATCTATTATACTGGAGATGCTGTAACCTTCCCAAGTGGGAAATATATTGTAGATGGAAATACTCTAAGTCTTTACACAGAGCGAAATGGATATAGAATGCCAGACTATCATCGATTGGACATTGGTGCAACAATGATTTTATCAAAAAGTAAAACGTCCGAGATGAGCCTTACATTTTCAGCATATAATGCTTACAATAGAAAAAATGCCTATACAATATCATTTGAAGAAAATAAGGATAATCCCTTAAACACAGATGCAGTGCGACTTGCACTTTTTGGAATTGTACCATCAGTAACATTTAATTTTAGTTTTTAAGGAAAATGAAATGAAGAATATATTAAATAGCAAAGTGTCGGTTAAAAATGTCATTGCGAGGAGTTCTGCCTTTTCAGAACGACGTGGCAATCTATTAAAGACTTTCTTTCTTGTAATCATCTACTTCATATTAGTTCTATTTACAGTAGGTTGTGAAGACATAATAGTTGTTGACTTAAATACCGCTGATCCCACAACAGTTATTGAAGCAACAATTGCTGATGATAATTCACCCAGTAAAGTGATAATTACTAAGAGCACAGATTTTTACACACCAGGAGTTTATCCAAAAGTTTCAGATGCAAAAGTATTAGTAAATGATAGCAAAGGAAATAGTTACATATTTACTGAAAAAGGCGATGGAGTTTACGAAAATAGTAACCTCACTGGTATATCTGGAGTTGAGTATTCAATTGAAGTAATTTCGGAAGGGGAGACATATAATGCTATCTCAGTTGTTCCTAATCGTATTGATATTGATTCATTAAGTTTAGAAGAAGCTATTAATAGACCAAATGGCAAGGATGGAGTAGAACAATTTAATCTGCATATATATTTTCAAGATCAACTTGATATAGAGGATTATTGTCGTTTCAAATTATTTAGCAACCAGACTCAATTAGGTGGCTTCGTGATATATTCCGATAAATTTACTGATGGAAATTCTATTGATTTCCGGATGAATCTGAGCACAGAATCGGATGATATTAATTTAGGCGATATTATTACGGTTGAGCTTATGTCAATTGATAAGGCAGCGTTTGATTTCTACAATACAGCAAACAGCGTAAACGCAAGTGGAGGAAATGGACGAGGACCAAGTTCAACATCAGCGGCACCTACAAATCCAGTAACTAACTGGAACAACAATGCGCTTGGGTATTTTAGTGCTTACACGGTTTCAAGTTCGTCAATTAAACTAGAATATGTCAATTAAAATTAGGTGTTGAAGTTGAGAATATAATTCTAAATTTTGTGCCAAATCCTTTTTGGGATTCAACTTCGACTTTAGCATTATTCAGTTCGCAATAGTTTTTTACTAGGGCTAACCCTAAACCATTACCTTCAAATTTTCTGCTGTACCCTTGCTCTTCTTGAGAGAAGGCATCAAATATTTTATCAATATAGGTCTTCTCTATGCCAATACCTGTATCCTCAATTTCAACAATCACTAGATTATCCGTACACTTTGTTCTAATAGTAATAGTTCCATCAGTTGTATATTTTATAGCGTTATCAATTAGATTCTGAAATATTTGAGTTAATGTATAATGATCTGCATTTAGAATCACATTATTGTCTGGTTTTTCAATATTTAATTCAAGTCCTTTTAGTTTTGCAATAGCTTGAAATTCTTCAAACAATTGGTTCAGAATATCATCATGTAAACTAATTTCTTTTTTCTCTAAATTTAGTGCCTTGGTTTGAATTTCTGACATATCAAGTATTAAATCTATAGTTCTAGTTATTCTACTACCGGCAAGGTCCATGCGAGTAAAGCACTCTTTTATCTCTTTTGGGATTTTGCCATCAACTTCTAGCTCAATCAAGCTTTTATAATTTAATAATGTGTTTATTGGGGTTCTAATTTCATGAGACATTTGTGCAAGAAATTCGGATTTTAATTTGCTGGCTTCCTCAGCTTTTTCTTTTGCTTGTATTAAATCTTTTTCAATAATATTGCGTTTATCTATTTCATTTAGAAGATAGAAAAATGTTTCCCCTAAAACATAAACCATAGCAAAAACCACCATTGAAAATGAGAAAACAGTATAAATCCACCATAAAATTAATTCCTCTCCAGAATTTGGCATAAATATTTCTGGACGAATGATATCATTTACATTTAGTATTCCTACTACTATTAAGGATAATATTGCAACAATTAAAGAAATATATGAATTACGATGATTATCAAAAATCATTGATGCAAATACAAAAGTTGCCAAAACTAAAATAACTATTCCAGATACTGACCAAGTAAAAGCCTCAATGAGTGTGCTAACAAGTATGCCAAATAATAAAGCCCTTACTTTTGTTGTGTATTTTATTGTTCTTCTGAAAAAACCAAGATAAAATAATACTCCAACAAATAAAAAATCTGTGATAAAACTATACTGAAATCCTGCGCTTAATCTAAGTAGAGAAGTAATAAATAAAGCAAGCGCAATAAATGGGAAAACTCGTAACAAGTTGTTAATTAGAGCTTCTCTAATTTTTGTGTAGTCTTCAACTGGTGTTTGTGATTTTAGCATTTAACAATTCGTATAGTAAGAATAATTAGTATTTGAGTGCTACAAGTACTATCGAACTTTTTGTTTAATTCTTTATTGCAAAAGTTAATAAAACAGAGCCTTAAAAACCATAGTCTTGTCTGATTAAAAAAAGAAATTGTGTTAGCAAAGCAAAAAGTGTTTTTTGCTATAAAAATATAGTTAAGGGCTCACAGTAATAATTAGCAACATTTGTATAACTTTGTTAAAAAGTATAGTTCTAAAAGTTTGAAAACCGTATATTTGGAGTCGGTTATTTGCAATAATTTTGTTTTTTTAATGCCAGAAAAATATAGACAGATAAAATCAACACTTCAATTTAAGATGTTTCGACAAGTCGGTAAAATTTGTAAAATTGACCGATTTAGAAAAATCTTATCTTTTTTTAGCCATTATGTTGGTGGCACATTTAGAAGATTAGACAAAAACCATCTTTTTCTTTCAGCTGCTGGTATTGCATATTCTATTATACTAAGTGTAGTTCCACTAGTTCTAATAATATTTTCTGTTTTAGGAAGTATGATTGATATTGTAACTATTGAAGAACAAGTTAACTCCGCAATAGATGGATTAATTCCTTACGCTGATGCTGCTAGTTATATGAAGCATTTTATTCTTACCAGAATTCCAGAAGTGGTTAAATATAAATCTCTTGCCGGTGGAATTGGTTTGATGGGTCTATTCTTTACATCTACATGGCTGTTCAGTAGTATGCGAACAATTCTAAATAAAATATTTAGAGTTGAGGAAAGCAAAGGTGCTTTAATAGGTTTACTACGTGATTTTGGAATGGTTCTTTTAGTTCTTGTCTTTATTTTACTTTCAACTTATATATTACCAACAATAAATTTCTTTGTTTCATTAACAAAAAAAATTGAGATACTTGAACCTTTTGCACTTGGTAACGTTATTCATGCTATTGTTCCATACGTGTCACTTTTATTAATGTTTTTAATGTTCTATATGTTTTACTCATTTATTCCATATGTGAGAATGCACTATAAAGTTCCAATTGCCTCAGCATTATGGGCTACAATTTTATGGGAAGCTGTACGATTACTATTTGAATACTATGTTACAAGTTTCTTAGCTTTGAATAAGCTTTATGGAACTTTTCTCTTTTTTGCTGTAGTTATGTTTTGGATATTTTATGCATCAATGGTTTTTCTTGTTGGAGCAGAAATTGGTCAGCTTTACCGTGAACGAAGAGATGCCAGACGTGGAATTATTTGGAAAGAAGATTAATCTTATCTAAAATTTTATTGTAGTCTTCTTGCCGATTCATATTTAAGAATGTTCCTTCTTTATAAAAATGCAAATCATTTGCTTTAATAATTTCAGCATCAACTATATTTAACAATGATAAAACACTGTATTTCCGTTTCTTCTTATTTGGATAATATTTTTCTTCGTCCTGTAGCTTTAATATATTTTCAATTTCGGGTAGAATAGATTTAGAATATTTTCCTGCTAATTGTTGAATAAATCCATCAGCTTGGCAAACTGTTATTGGAGATTGAGTTTCAAAGTCAACAATGTAATTAATAATTTCAGAAGTTATTAATGGAATATCACATGAAATTATAAAATTATTTTTTGTCTTTGAGTTTAGTAATCCCGAATGAATTCCTGCAATTGGACCTCTATGAGTGTAAATATCTCTATACATTGGAATTTCAATAAACTTGTATTCTTCTGGAGTATTTGTAATTAAAATCACTTCTGAAAATAGAGTTTGCATAAGCTTAACAACTCGTTCAATAACTGTATTGTTACCAAGTTTCATGAGGGATTTGTTCTCTCCCATTCGTGAACTTTTACCCCCACTTAAAATTATTGCTGTAATCTTTTTCATATAAATTAACGCACCTTAACTTAAGGTAAAGTTAATAATAATTATTCCAGTTTTCTCTTTAAGTTTTAGTTTTTTTTTCGATAGTAAAGAACAAAATATTTTTAATGACTTAAATTAAAATAGAAGGTAAAACAAATTAGGGGCTTTTTCCGAGTATTATTACTATTGGCTTTATTGAGTTGAAAAAGACATTAAACTAAATGTAAATAATTATTAAAAACGAGGAATTATTATGAAGAACTCAATAGCTTATAAGATTGGAGCCGTAGTTGTTACTACAGTCTCAGTAATGCTATTTATTATGCTTCTTATATTACTTATTACTGAAGAGAATCAAAAAATAGAAAACACATACAAAAGTGTAAAAGAAACAAATGCTTTAATGATAAAATCTATAATATTTGCTATGAACGAAGGAGCATCTGATTTAGATCCATTTAAAGATAGTGTTTCGGATAGTGAATCCCTTCTGGATTTAAAAATGACCCCAACAAATTTAATTGAAGAAGGTTCAGAAGAAAATCTTGATCAGATAGAAAAGGAAGTTCTAAAAAAGTTAGAAGCTCAATTTTTTGAAGAAGAATATAATGGGATTCCTGTTCTTAGATCTATAGAAATAATTAAAGCAGAGGAGTCATGTATAGATTGTCATGATGTATCTAAAAGTGAGCCGATGCTTGTAATTAGTGGGCGTTATTCAATGGCTAACACTTATAGCTCTATTTCAAACCAAAGAATAGTGGCTATTGTTATGGCATTAATTTCAATAACTGCCATCTTTATTATCTTAATGTATTTTGTAAAAAAGAAGATTGTTTTACCAATTGTTTTGCTAAATGAATCTGCCAAGAGGGTAGCTAATGGTGAAGTAGATGTACATATTGATAAAGCTGATGATACTGAAATTGGGCAGTTAACTGAATCATTTAATACAATGGTTGAAAAAATATCGATGCAGATTGGTTATTTGGATAATATTCCGACACCAATTATGATTGTAGATACTGAATTTAATATCAATTATATGAATAGAAAGGGAGCTGAAGTTGTTGGCTCTACTAAAGAAGATTTAGTTGGCAAAAAATGTTATGATCAATTTAAGACTGGGCATTGTAGCACAGAGAGATGTGCGGTAGCTCAAGCAATGAAAACTTCAACTATTGTTACTGAAGAAACAACTGCTAATCCAAATGGAAATAGTCTTTCAATCATGTATACTGGCGCACCAGTAAAAGATAAAACTGGAAATATAATAGGTGCATTAGAGTATGTAGCAGATGTATCAGATATGAAAGAGAGAGAAGACTATCTTGCACGTTCTACAGAAACCATACTTAGTGCTATGGAACTATTTGCACAAGGTGATTTAACAGCAAATGTAACATCTGAAAGAGAAGGGGATGATATTGCAAAACTTTTTATTGGCTTTAACCAAACAGTTGGAAATATTAAAAATATTATTCTTCAAGTAAAAGATGCAGTAGAAGCCACGGCAAGTGCAAGTACGCAAATCTCATCCAGTTCAGAAGAGATGGCTGCTGGTGCACAAGAGCAAACCTCCCAAACTGCTGAGGTAGCAGCTGCGATGGAGCAAATGTCGCGCACAGTTATTGAAACAGCAAATAATGCAACCGTATCGGCAGAAGCATCTCGAGAAGCAAGTGATAAAGCAAATGAAGGTTTCGTAAAAATTTCTGAGTCAAAAGAAGGCATGAATAGAATTGTCTCTTCAACAGATACAGTAGGAAAAAACATTTTCTCCTTGGCAAGTAAAACAGAGCAGATTGGTGAGATAGCACAAGTGATAGATGACATTGCAGATCAAACGAATTTGCTTGCATTAAACGCAGCTATAGAAGCAGCACGAGCAGGTGAGCATGGAAGAGGATTTGCGGTAGTTGCCGATGAAGTTAGAAAGTTAGCTGAAAATACTACTAAGGCAACCAAAGAAATTGCAGATAAAATAAGAGCAATCCAAGCAGAAGCCAAAGAGGCTGATGTTTCAATGAAAGAAGCTGGCAATGCAGTAAAAGATGGATTAAAGCTCAATGATGAAGTAGGTGAAGTGCTTTCAACAATATTAAATAATATAGATAATGTAACAAGTCAAATATCGCAAGTAGCCGCTGCAAGTGAAGAACAATCAGCAACAGCAGAAGAAGTGTCAACAAATATTGAAGCAATTAATAATGTAGCTAATGAATCAGCTGCAGGAGTTCAGCAAATTGCATCAGCATCGGAAGACTTAAATAGACTTACAGAAAATTTAAGTAATCTCGTTGAACAATTTAAGCTAGAGAGTGATAATGGATATCCAAGTGAAGAATCGCAAGGGCTACTAAAGTAGCAATAAGAAAATTAATTCTGAAATATTAGAGCGGCCTGATTGCATCAGGCCACTACCTCTTAATAAAAATTTTCTATAATTGATAAACTCTCAGCACAAAGATTTTATCTCTTCAAGTTCTTCCCATCTATCATATAGAATTTGAACATTCGTTTTGGCTAGCTCTAATTTTTGATTTAGCTCTTTGGTTTTCTCCGCATATTTTTCAAAAAAATCTGGAGCAGAGAAAATTGCTTCAATCCTTTCAACTTCAGATTCAGCATCTAGAATGCTTCCCTCAATTGTTTCTAGCTCTTTCTTTTCTTTCCAAGTTAGCTTTCTAACGGTTGTTTTTTCTCTTTTTTTAATTGTCTTTTCAGTAGGCTCATCCTTTTGGATTTTTGGTTTAGTTCTTATTCGTTTTTTCTCAACGTAGTAATTATAATCACCTTCGCTAAAGTGGATTTTACCATTATCTTCAAAAGCTAATATTCCATTACATACTCTATTTAGAAAATATCTATCGTGACTTACTACAACAACACAGCCATCGAACGAGATTAATGCTTCTTCTAGAATTCTGAGGGTTGGTAAATCCAAATCGTTTGTGGGCTCATCAAGAATTAGAAAATTGCCACCATTCTTCAAAATATTTGCAAGTGTTAATCGGCTCTTTTCACCCCCAGAGAGCCTTCCAACTTTGTTGTTGATTCTCTCATCTGTAAATAGAAAACGTTTTAAGTATGTGTATATGTTGATGTCACGTTTTCCAAAATTTATAGTGGTGCTACCTTCTCCAATTGCTTCAATTACAGTCTCTTCATCATTTAAGATTAGCCTTGATTGGTCTATGTAATTAAACTCCGTCTTATCGCCAATTTCAATTTTTCCAGTCTGTGGTTGAAGCTCACCAAGAATTAGTTTTAGAAGAGTTGTTTTCCCAACTCCATTTTTCCCGACTATTCCAAGCCTTCGTCCAGATTCAAATGGGAAAGTTAATCCATCAATAAGCTGTTTGCCACCAAGCTCAATTCCAATATTATTTAGTTCTACAACCCTATTCCCCAATCGCTCTGGTGGTGGAATCACTAAATCGACATGAAGTTCAACTTCCAAATTATTTTGAGATTCAACTTCATAATAATTATCCAGACGACTTTTTGATTTTGTTGTTCTAGCTTTTGGTCCACGCCTTACCCACTCAAGTTCACGCTTCAAAAAGTTTTGTCTTTTCTTCTCTTCAACCTCTTGAACAGCTTGTCGTTCTGCTTTATTAATTAAATAATCTGTGTAGTTCCCTTTGTGAGAATAGAATGTTCCATTATTTAGCTCAACAATTCTATTTGCAATGCGGTCAAGAAAATATCTATCGTGAGTTACAAAGATGCACGTTCCTCTATAGCCAGCAAGGAAGTTCTCAATCCATTCAATCGATTCAGTATCAAGATGGTTTGTCGGTTCATCCAAAATTAGCAAATCTGGTTTGGAAATTAAGGCACGGCAAAGTGCAACTCGTCGTTTTTCTCCACCAGAGAGTGTGGCTATATTACGTTCCTTATCAGGTGAACTAAGTGCTTTCATTAAAACGGAGATTTGTTTCTCAAGGTTCCAAGCATCCTTTTCATTAATCTCTTTTTCAAGCAATTCTCTTTTGGGTGAATCAAACGGAGTATTGTCATAATCATTTAATAATTTCTGGATAGATTCTGCTCCATCCATTATGTTTTCAAAAACATTATTAGAATTATTGAGTGTGAAATCTTGAGTAAGAAATCCAATATTTAAATTCTTTTTCTTTGCAACTTTACCAGAATTGGGATTTATTTCATCAGATATTATTTTTAAAAATGTAGATTTTCCAGTACCATTTCTCCCGACTAGTCCAATTCTATCACCTTCATGAATGCTAAGTGATGCGTTATAAAGTATTAATTGTTCTCCGAAACTTAGTTATAGTTCCATTGCTGTAAGTATTACTGG
>CBDUTO010000127.1:0-12632 GCA_965370315.1 uncultured Melioribacteraceae bacterium | reverse complement strand
TAGAACTGCAATTAAGTTTGCTCTTCATTTTTTTAAAAATAAATTCTTTTTAGTTTTTATGACGTTTTTAATAGTTTCAATAATTGGGGCACTTGGGGCAATAGTTTATAATGTTGTTGCAATATTTATTCCGCGCTCACCTTTTTATTTCTTAATTCTAACCTTTATTCTTCAACAAATGTTAATTATTTTTAGACTTGCAATTACAATGTTCTTTTATGCTACCGAGGTTTATTTATTTAAAGACCAGGAAGCAGAAGTTATTCAAAAATAATTTTATGAGAGTTTTAAAATGTCCCTAATGCCTGTTACTGTTTACGGTGATTCAATATTACGTAAAACCGTTAAGTTAATACCATCTGTTGATGACGAGCTTATAGAAAATATTCAAGATATGTTTGAGACTATGCGAAATGCAAATGGAATTGGTCTTGCAGCAAATCAAGTTGGATTAAATAAAAAAATGTTTATTATTGATTTAAAAGGAGTTGATGGTTATGATGAATTCAAACCACTTGTTTTTATAAATCCAGAAATTATTGATTACTCAGATGAAAAAATAATTATGGAAGAAGGATGTTTAAGTCTTCCAGATGTACGCGCTGAAGTTGAACGTTCTGAGTTTATAAAAATTAAGTATTTAGATACTGATGAAGAAGTTCAAGAATTTGAAGCAGAATCTTGGCTAGCTAGAGTGATACTGCACGAGTATGATCACCTTATTGGGAAAATGATTCCAGATAGAGTTGAGCCTAGAATTAAACAAAAGCTACAAGGTGATTTAATTCGAATTATGAAACGCGATATAGATCCAGATTATCAAATTACTGAAAGAGGGTAGCTTAATGCGTATAGTGTTTTTTGGAACTCCAGATTTTGCAGTACCAAGCCTGGATATAATCAAAAAAAGCAAACATGAAATTGTTGCTGTTGTTACTGCACCTGATAAGGCAAGAGGACGTGGGAAAAAAGTTTCATACACTCCTATTAAAGAATATGCATTAGAGAATAATTATAAATGTTTGCAACCAGAGAAAATGAAGGATGAAACATTTATTGAATCTCTAAATGATTTAAATGCTGATTTATTTGTTATCGTTGCGTTCAAAATTTTACCTCGCTCTGTTTTTACTATTCCAAAACATGGTTCATTTAACTTACATGGGTCTCTGTTACCAAAGTATCGTGGAGCAGCTCCAATCCATTGGGCAATAATGAATGGTGACAAAAAGACTGGTGTTACAACATTTTTTCTTGAAGATAAAGTTGATACGGGTAACATAATAGATCAATCCGAAATGCCAATAGAGGATGAAGATAATCTTGGAACTGTTCACGAAAAAATGAGTTTGCTTGGAGCAGATTTAGTAATTAAAACAGTTGATTCAATTGAGATTGGAAATGTTGAATTACAAAAACAAGATAATAAGTTAGCATCGCCTGCACCAAAAATTCAAAAAGAACTGGGAGAAATAGATTGGAATAAATCTGCAGAGGAAATTCATAATCTTGTTCGAGGACTTTCACCATTCCCTGCAGCGTATTTTATGTACGAAGGGAAGAAGTATAAAATATTTAAATCAAAAATTGTTGATGATATTTCACTAAATGTTGGTGAATTAAGAGAGACTAAAACAGAATTGTTTTTCGGATGTTCCGATAAAACACTTCAAATATTGGAACTTCAGCAAGAAGGGCGAAAGAGAATGGGCACTGATGCTTTTTTACGGGGATACAGTTTAAAAAGGCTTTAAAGAATCTACCAAAGACTGTCATTCTGTAATGTTTCAACACGGAATCTAGACTTTTTAGGCAGATTCCCACTTAAAACATGCGGGAATGACAATAGTTTTTTAAGGTTATGCAAAGGCTTCATTAAAACAAAAAAGCCTAATTCCACTTAGTAGAATTAGGCTTTCCAAGTAAAAGAGAACTTATTAAATTATGGATTACATGGCGAAATCACTTAATTTATAGTCTCCATATGTTAAATCTATTCGTATAAAAAATGGCTCAACTTCAATACTTCCGTCTCGTTCTCTTAGCAAATGTTGATTGTATAAAATTTTGCAAATCCTACGAGTTTGTGCATTTTCTTCAAATTTAATGGCTTGCTTAATTGCAAACATTCCACGAGCTGAATTTATTTTATATAACGCTAGTGCAGCTACTTGTTTTGCGCTATACTCATCTGAACTATGGAGTATTTCTAATAAAGGAATTATTGCTTTATCAGATTGGATTTCTCCTAAAAAATAAGCAGAGCTTAATTTTAGTCCTTGGTTCTCAGAATCAATTCCTTCTAAAAGATTATTTTCAATTTTAGAATATTCTGATTTGCTTTGCCCATTGGCAAAAGTAGTAGAAAAAGAAAGAAGTAAAAGTAGCATGAAGCTGTATATTGTAATTGACTTTGTCATTGGTTCCCCCCAATCAAGTTAATTATGTTTTAGTTATTTGTTGCCCATTCAGACGTAGCATGTTTAAAGAAGTTCCAAATATTTTGCCTTTATTTATTAGTGAGTAAAAGATAAAAAGCTATTTTTTAATAGAGCCACTTTTTATATATTTAGGGGGTGGAATAGACCTATACAGTATGGCAGCAAAAAGGATAATCAATGTTTTGTATTCAATGTTAGTAACTTAAAATAGAGTCCCTTAAATCAGCCGAAATGATTAACTTGTATTTATTCCACCCTCTTAATGTTGTTTTAAATTATAAAGGAAATAGATGAAATTTTCTACTGAAGCAATTCATGCTGGACAAACTGCAGAGAAAACTACTGGTGCTGTTACAACCCCAATCTTTATGACATCCACTTATGCTCAAGAAGAGCTTGGTGTAAGTAAAGGTTATCACTACGGAAGAACTGAGAATTTAACTCGTGAAGCTTTGGAAAAAAACATTGCAACACTCGAAAAAGGGAAGTATGGTATTGCTTTTTCTTCTGGAGTTGCTGCAATCCATTCACTAATGAGTCTAGTTAAAAGCGGAGATAATATAATTGTTCCAGAAAGCGTCTATGGTGGAACTTTTAGACTTTTCGAAGACTTTATTGCAAACTATGGAGTTGAGTTTAAGTGGATTGACATGAGCGATATAAGTCTAGTGGAACAATCAATAGATGAAAACACAAAACTGATTTATATGGAAACTCCATCAAATCCATTGCTAAAATTAACTGATATAAAAAGCATAACTGAGTTAGCAAAATCACGAAGTGTTTTAACTTCAGTTGATAATACTTTTATGACTCCATATTTCCAAAGACCAATAGAGCTTGGTGCCGATATTGTTATTCATAGCACTTCAAAATACTTAAATGGGCATAGTGATATTATTGGGGGAATTGTTGTTACATCTAGTGATGAAGTTAACTCAAAAATTAGATTTATGCAGAAAGCACTTGGGGCAATTCCATCTCCTTTCGATTGTTGGATTACTCTCCGTTCGACCAAAACACTTGTTGTAAGAATGAGGCAGCACGAAAGTAATGCTATTGAATTAGCCAACTATTTAAAAGATAAAGATTATATAAAAAAAATAAATTATCCGGGGCTACCAGAACATCCAGACCATGAACTTGCAAAAAAGCAAATGAGTGGATTTGGAGCAGTCATAACGGTAGATTTTGGCGAATATGATATCGCAAAAGAGTTTCTTAACAGATTAAAAATATTCCAATTAGCAGATTCACTTGGTGGAGTTGAAAGCTTGGTGAACCATTCTGCAACTATGACTCATGCTTCAGTTCCAAAAGAGATAAGAGAGAAAATGGGAATAACTGATAGTCTAGTGAGAATATCAGTGGGTATAGAAGATGTCGAAGATTTAATTGAAGATATTGAACAAGCAATAAAATAAAAACAATTTAACTTTAAAAGATTAGGTGATGTTATGTCAGAAAAAAAACAAAAGGTTGATGAAAAAAACTATTCGATGGATACACGAATTATCTATGGAAAGAATGTTTCGAACAAATGGGATTATTCTCATCATGTTGTAGCACCACTTTCATCTTCAAATACTTACAGATTGGATTCTGTAGATAGAGGTGCGCAAGGTTTTATGCAGTTTGCACAAACAGAATTGCATGGGGACAAAGATCCAATATTAATATACGATAGACTTGGCGAACCTAACAAAGATATGTTAGAAGAAAACCTTGCTCAAATTGAAGATGGAGAGATGGCTGTCACTTTTGCAACTGGGATGGGTGCAATATCGGGTGTGCTTGGAGTTCTGACAAAAACTGGAGATGAAATAATTACCCATGCTACTCTTTATGGTTGTACAATATCGCTTTTCAATAATTGGTATCCTCGCTACAATATTGCTGTTCATCCAGTAGATTTAACAGATACAGAGAATATAATAAAAGCAGCAAATGAGAATACAAGAGTAATCTATTTAGAATCTCCTGCAAATCCAAATATGGATATAATTGATATTGGTGCTGTTAGAAATATTGTTGATGAATTAAACAATGATAGAAACCAAGAAGAGAAAATTCAGATTGTTGTTGATAACACATTTGCAACTCCATATTGTCAAAGACCAATTTCACTTGGTGCTGATTTCACAGTCCATTCTTTGACTAAAGGAATAAATGGATTTGGAACCGATATGGGTGGTGTTGTGATTGGACGAAATGAGTATCGTGATAGTATCCTATTATACCGAAAAGACTTTGGAGCTGTACTTAATACAAAAAGTGCTTGGACGGTTTCTACTTATGGTTTACCTTCGCTTGTGATAAGGCAGAAACAGCAAATTGAAACTGCAATTAAAGTTGCAGAATATCTAGAATCTCATCCAAAAGTTGATGTTGTGAATTATCCTGGATTAAAATCATTTAAGTTTCATGAATTAGCAAAGAAACAAATGACAAATTTTGACGGCGAATTTGCACCTGGTACATTACTCTATTTTATGTTAAAAGGTGATTCACCTGCGGATTGTAAAGCTAAAGGGGCTAAATTTATTGATTTTTCCGCCGATAATAGTTATACAATGACTCTTGCTGTGAGCTTGGGTCATACAAGAACTTTAATTGAGCATCCACCTTCGATGACTCACTCTTGCATACCACCAGAAAAATTGGCAGAACGTGGAATTGACCCCGGTGGTATTAGGTTAGCATTCGGTCTTGAAAAAGCTGAAGATATAATTAAAGATTTAGAAAAATCATTGGAAATTATATAACTGAGGTAGAAGAAACATTCATGAGTTGCCTACTTGCACAAGGGAATGAATATAAAAAGTCATTACGAGGAGTCAATATTTTTGATGACAAAGCAATCTGTCTCAGATTGCTTCATCCCAAAGAGTGGGATTCGCAATGACTTAGGAATTATAAGCATATGAAAAAGATATTTGAAATAGCGTTGGTTTTATCATTTATAACTAGTAGTATTCTGCTTTCTCAGAACATTACGAAGAAAGATGTTAATCAAGAAGTGCATGGTATTGTTTATCATGGTAATGAACAATACCTTGTAACTAATAATGGTTATATCAAAGTTGGAAATAACAGGAAACAAAAATCAGAAAATGATTATTGGACAGAATATTATCGTAAGGCCTATGGTGATTCAACTATTCAAAATCCAAATACTATTATTGAACAACCAAGTTTAAATATTCCTATTCAATTCTTTTTGCCTATTGGTGGAAGGGGTTGGTTCGATAGGGAAGAACAATTCAGTGAAGAAGCATTCCTGTATGATTTTGTGGAACGGAGTGAAGATGGAAATTATGTTATTCGTCCTGGTATAATTGGAATAATTGGCGGGAAGCAAAAAGGCTCAAGAATTAAGTAATTATTATATTGCCACGAAGTAAAAAGAGTTTTAAATAGCATCTTTTTTCTTCGTGGTTTTTTATGAGCGAAATGGTGGCAAATAAAAATATATTTTCAATAGAGATTCAAAATATAGTGCATGTCATTTCGAACCCTTTTTGTAGGTGAGAAATCTCCCATAATTCACAAGATTTCTCACATCCGTTCGAAATGACAAATGGATAAATTCTAGTTTTGCAGAATGCAGATGAAATTATAAAAAATTAATTAATGAAAATAATTAGATCAAAAATATTCGAACAATTTCCAGAAATTACTTTTGGAATGAGTACAAAATTCAAGTTTGATGATTCAGACAGATTCAATTATAACATGTCATTTAATATTGGTGACGAGGTTGAAAGAGTCGAATCAAATCGTAAGCTTTTTTTTGAAGCACTTGATTTTTCTATAGAAAATGTTGCTTATCAAAATCAAACTCATTCTTCGATAATTAAAGAAACAGGCTATGGTGGAAGTGTAGGGGATAGCGATGCAATAATTACCCCACGAAAAGGAATTGGAATTGCAATATCTGCTGCAGATTGTGCCACAATATATTTATATGATAAAATTGAAAAAGTAATTGCTGGTGTTCATTCTGGATGGCGTGGTACTGAAAAGAAAATACTTCGGAAGACTGTAGAGAGATTGAATTCTGAATTTGATTCCATTCCAGAAAATATATTTGCATTTATAGCACCATCAATTTCTCAAACCAATTATGAAGTAGGAAAAGAAGTTGCACAACAATTTGATGAAAAATATTTAATTCCGATTGGAGAGAAATATTTACTCGATGTTTCAGGAATCAATTATGACATCTTACTTGAATTTGGAATTCCCAAAGAGCAAATAGAGAAATCAGATTTGTGTAGTTTTGATGAAAGTTATATTCACTCCTTCCGGCGTGATAAGAATGAATCCGGAAGAGCATTTTGTGTAATAGGAATGAATGAAAACAATTAGTTTAAAATCTGTTCTTATCTGTTTTATCAGTTCAATCTGCGTGCTATAATCTTTAGCCCAGTCCGCATTATGGAGTAATAAATTTAAATGAATGAAAATATAAAAATAGTTCTTGGCTACATATTAATTACACTTCTTTGGGGTTCCACTTGGTTAGCTATCAGAATTGGTTTAGATTCTCTAACCCCAATGTTTGCAGTTGGACTTAGATTCTTTATTGCTTCCTTATTTGTTTATGCAATAATGAGAATCTCGAAAGTAAAACTTCAAACAGATTCTTTATCTATTAAACTCTATCTTTTTTTAGCATTATTCTCATTTATTATTCCATTTTCTCTAGTTTATTGGGGTGAACAGTTCGTCCCTTCAGGATTAACTTCAGTTATCTTTGCAGTATTTCCTTTTTTTGTAATCATTTTTTCATGGTTAATGATACCTAGTGATAGCATTGGAATTTATAAATCAATTGGCTCATTTATTGGTTTCGTTGGCATTGCAGTAATTTTTTGGAAAGATATTTCAATTGATTTATCAGAGTATTCACTTGGTATGATTGCGATATTTTCAAGTGCAATAATACAGGGTTTGGTTGCTGTTGTAATAAAAAAGCATGGGAGTAATCTAAATCCACTTTCTATGAATTTTATTCCTCTCTTGCTAACAGGAATCGTTCTAATCCCTATAGGATTGATATTTGAGGATCATGAATCGCTTGTCTTTGATAGTAAAGCAATTTACTCTATTCTGTATCTATCATTTTTTGGAACTGTTGTAACATTCACAACTTACTTTTGGTTGATGAAGAAAATCAGTGTTGTGATTCTTTCACTATCTACATTCCTAACTCCAATTATTGCGTTAATTTTGGGTGTAATAATTCTAAACGAGAAATTTACAGCTTTTCATCTTGCTGGAAGTTCTTTGGTGCTAATTGGAATTTTATTTGCTAATTTTAGAGGATTGATAAAATACTATAAAGATCGAGAGAATAAGAGAATTGACTAATATAATTCGTATTAAAAATGCACAGTTTTATGCATACCATGGTGCTTTACAGGAAGAGCAAAATATTGGCGGCAAGTTTGAAGTTGATGTTGATATTTATACCGATTTTAGAGAAGCAGCAAAAAATGATGAACTTCAGTTAACTATAAATTATCACGAAGTTTATAAATATCTAAATAGTATAATTCATTCCCACAAGTATTACCTGATTGAAACTATTGCTACAAAGATTGCAAATGAAGTTACAAAGCATTTTAATGGAATTGAAAAAATTATAGTAAAAGTTAGAAAAAGAAGTGTTCCAGTTGGTGGAATGTTAGATTATGTTGAAGCTGAGGTAATTAAAGAGAAAGATGAGTAGAGTATTTTTAGCACTAGGATCGAATAAAGGGAAAAGAGAAGCATATCTTAGAGATGCTTTATTAGAACTAGGAAGCGATTCTAATGTTAATATAGTTGAAACATCAAGTGTTTATGAAACTAGACCATATGGGAATATTCCTCAAAAAAATTATTATAATGCAGTTATTTTAATTGAGACAACATATTCTCCCGATGAGATTTATTATTTAATTAAAAAAATTGAAAAGAAAGTTGGAAGGACTGATTCTGTTAGGTGGGGTGAGCGCGAAATAGATATTGATATTATTTTGATTGATTCATTGATATTTGAAAATGAAAATATTACTATTCCGCACAAAGAATATGATATGAGAGATTTTGTATTAGTTCCTATGTGTGAAGTTGATCCCGAAATAATTGACCCCAAAACTGGAAATAGGGTAATAGATAAAATTAAATTGTTGAATGAGAAATATATAATTGATAAAGTAAATTTTACTCTGAATTAAAATTAGGTGATTAAAATTGGCAGAAATTAGATATATAGCAATTGAAGGTGTAATTGGGGCTGGAAAAACATCTTTAGCTAATAAATTGGCAGAAAGAACAAATGCTAATCTTATATTAGAAGAATTTGAGACAAATCCATTTTTAGCAAAATTTTATGATGATAGAAAGCGTTATGCTTTTCAAACACAAATGTTTTTTCTCGTAAATAGATTTAAACAGCAGCAAGAATTAAATCAGGAGGATCTTTTCTCTGACTTTATAGTTTCAGATTATATTTTTGAGAAAGATAATATTTTCGCATACATGAATTTAAGTGGTGATGAATTAAAGTTATATGAAGCCTTATTTCCTCTACTTCAGCGAGATTTAAGAAAACCCGATTTAGTAATTTTTCTCCAAGCAAGTTCAGATAGGTTAATGTATAATATTAAAAAGAGAAATAGAAAAATTGAAAAAAATATTGCTAAATCATACATAAGAGAATTAAGCGAAGCATATAACAATTTCTTTTTTAAATATAATAACACGCCTTTATTAATTGTTAACTCAACAGATATCGATTTTGTAAACCGTGAAAGAGATTTTGATGAACTTCATAATCAAATTTTCAGGGAAGACAGAGCATTTATTGAATATTTTAATCCAGTTTTAGGTGAGTAATGTTTATTAGATTTATAGTATATAGTGTAGCACTCTATTTTTTGATGAAAGCAGTAAAGATTGTAATACAATATTTTAAACAAATATCACATAAAGAAAAACCAAATGTGACACAGAATAGTTCTGCGAATAACAGTGTGAATAAAAGAGATATTGTTGATGCCGAATTTGAAGATATTTCAGATAGTAAAGATGAGTAATTCATTTAAAAATATTTGAGAATCTTTTGTATAACTTTAAAATATGGAAGCCAGTAAACTGGTTCTGTTTGTAGAATATTTAATTAACCCACGACTTAAGTCGTGGGCTAATATTGACTTATGTGCTTTTAACCGTTTCAACGGTTTACAATATTTAGCTCACAATTTCTCATAAATAAATGAATAAAAAACTAGCCGCCTTAGATATTGGAACAAATTCATTCCACCTTATTGTTGTCTCGGTTTCTTCCACAGGCAATTTCGAAATTATAGATAGAGAAAAAGAAGTAATTCGCTTAAGTGAAGGGAATATAGGTGATATTAAAGAGATTACTGTAGACTCAACAAATAGAGCTATCTCTGCAATAAATCGATTCAACAAAATTGCTGAATCTCACGGAGCTTCTTTAAGAGCTACTGCAACTTCTGCAGTGCGTGAATCATTAAATAAAAATGAATTTCTTGAAGATATATTTAATAGTACCGGAGTTCAAATTGAAGTAATTAGTGGGCTTGAAGAAGCACGTTTAATTCACCTTGGAATTCTAAAAGCCGTTCCCGTATTTGATTTGGAATCCTTATCAATTGATATTGGTGGTGGAAGTACTGAATTTATTGTTGGCAATAAAGGTGAAATTAAATATTCTAACAGTCTAAAACTTGGTGCTGTAAGATTAACCCAACGGTTCTTTCCAGATTATATTTTAACAGATGAAAAAATCAATGAAGCCAGAAAATGGGTAGAAGGTGTCATAACCCCAGTTATTTCAAATATTAAAAGTAAAAATATTGAAGCTATTGTTGGATCATCAGGTACAATACTAAATATTGGGATGATGATAAGCGCATTACAAGGAGCTGAAAAAGGAGAAAATCCAATTCTTAATAATTTTGAGTTTAGTGTTAATGATTTAAGAGAAATTGAGACATTGGTCCTTAGTAAAAAAACTCCGAAAGAGAGAAAAAGTATTGCTGGTCTTGAAGAGAAAAGGATTGATATAATTCCTGCTGGTGTGATTATTATATCAGAAATACTTAAAAAATTGGAAGCAAAAAAACTTATAATTTCAGACTACGCTTTAAGAGAGGGCATCATTCTTGATTCTATGGATAAACTTGGAATTTGTGAGGGTAAAAGTAAACTTCATAATATCAGAATTGAAAGTGTTAAGCAATTGGCAGAATCCTCAAAATATGATTTTGAGCATTGCTATAATGTTGCGAAGCTATCGGTTAAACTTTTTGACCAACTTGTAGCCTTAGGTCAAATTGATGAGACTGGAAGAGAATACTTAGAAGCAGCTTCAATTCTGCACGATATTGGATATCACATTTCACATTCAAAGCATCATAAGCATAGTTATTACATGATTCGTAATAGTAGCATACTTGGGTTTAATGATACTGAAATTGAAATAATTGCTAACATTGCACGGTATCATAGAAAAAGTCATCCAAAGAAATTACATGAGGGATTTAATAAATTATCTGAAATAAATAAAGAACTAGTAAAAAAACTATCTGGAATATTAAGAGTTACAGATGCTTTTGATAGAACTCATAAAAGTAAAATTATTGAATTTAAAACATCTGTTAATGAAGACTCAGTTATTATAGAATTACATGGCCTAACAGAGAATCCAGAAGTTGAACTTTGGAGTTTCGATAGACGTAAATCACTTTTTGAAGAGGTGTTTAATAGAAAAATAATCGTTATTTCTTAAGTTGTGAAACATGTTCCTTTGTTTAATAATTTCAGCCCTTATATTTTAGTGTGGCTAAAGCCAAATACTTATTATTGTTTTTTTGCAGTTGCTTAAAGCAATTGTATTTGTCTTTGGAATACTTGAATTAAAAAACCTCCGAATGTTTTTGAAACAAATGGAGGTTTCTTTTTTAATAAAAAACGGCATTTTAAACCGAGCTACGATTCTACATAAATTCCAAGTTTTTCTAGTAGCTGAGGTTTCTCTTCCAGTGCTATACGAGCAATTACAATTAAATCGGCGAGCCATTCAAATAGATTATCGGCTACTTTATCGCGTTCCTTAGTAGATTGTTGTGCTTCACCTTTCTCTTTTTCTTGAGAAGCATTTTTAGCTTCTGTTTCTTCTAGTAATGCTTTGCCAGCTTCTAATTTTGCTTCTGTAATTCCGTAATATGATAGTTTGGTTATCACTGTGCTATCCAATAGGGCATTAAGATAAAATTGCTTTGCCTGTGCAATCCAACCAGAAAGTGATTCTTTGCGACTCCCATTTAGATACAGCTTCTGAGATATTGCAAGCTCACCTCTTAAAGCAATTCTCGAAATTTTAATAAACCGCATGTAGTCACTTTTTGCACTACTCCAAACGGCATTTAGAGCATTTGTTGCTTCAAACTGATCTCCATATTCTTTTTGCTGAATTTGTTGCAATTGGTTTGTGGTATCAAGTAGTGTTTTTCCGGCTGCTAAGCGAACATCGTCATAGCCGTAATCTGCTAATAATGTTTTAATTTCTACATCTGCAATTGCGTTATCAATTGTAACCTGTGCCGATAACAATTTTTCGGCAAATGTTGCATTTTTGTTGGACATTAGAGACTCCCTTTTAATGATTGATTGTTTATTTAAATGAACTAACCCTTGCAGTTCATTATTTATCTCATTTTCTCTACGTAAACTTGTACTCTATAATCTTTATTGGCAAACAATCAGTTAAAAACCATAAACTTACAGCAGTTAATCATTTTACCCTGCTCGGCAACCATTTTACCCCAAGCGGGATTGATTTTAAATTGCTCGGCAACCATTTTACCCCAAGTGGGATTGATTTTAAATTGCTCGGTACCATTTTATCCCAAGCTGAAATGATTTTACCCTGTTTGGTAATAATTGTACCCTAGCGGACAACAATTTTATCCCAGTCGGAAGGATTTTACCCCGTCCAATAATTATTTTACAATGGTTTTAAGTGATAATACCCTAGGGCAATTCAATTTACTTAACCTATTCTTTAAAAAAATATCTACTTTGTTAAAAACAGGGTCTGTTCACTAAAGTGTCAAGGGTCTGTTCACTAAAGTGTGTCAAAAAAGAATTAACTTGTAATAAAAAAGG
>CBDUTO010000126.1:0-12761 GCA_965370315.1 uncultured Melioribacteraceae bacterium | reverse complement strand
TCACCAAAAGATTTTCTAGCTTCATTTTGTGCAGAACTGATTGCAGCTTTTAAATCCTCAATTTTATCAATTTTACGCATTCCTTTACCGCCACCACCGGAAGCAGCTTTAAGCATTACAGGCAAACCAATTTCAAGTGAAATATTTTCAGCATCTTCGTAGGACTTTATGCCCTCAGTAGTTCCTGGAACTATTGGAACATTATTATGCTTCATTATTGTTCGGGCAGTAGTTTTATTCCCCATCATCTCAACTGATTGTGAAGATGGACCGATAAAAATAATGTTTTCCTTTTCGCACTTTTGAATAAAATTAGAGTTCTCTGAAAGGAATCCATAACCTGGATGAATGGCATCAGCACCAATTTTTTTAGCAAGTGCCAGAATCTTATCTCCATCCAAATAAGATTCTGCCGCAACAGAGGAACCAATGTGATAGGCTTCATCAACTACTCTTACGTGTAGAGAGCTTTTGTCAGCATCAGAATAAACTGCAACAGAAGTAATATCCATTTCACGACATGCTTTTGCAACCCTTACAGCAATTTCCCCTCGGTTGGCTATTAGAATTTTTTTAATCATAGTATGCTTTTTTTTGTTTTTTATTGTCGTCATTGCGAATCCAACGTTCTTTGTTGGGTGAAGCAATCTATCGGTGACAGATTGCTTCGGAAAAACTCTCGCAATGACCTTTTTTATCTATCCAATATTTCTTAAGAAGCGTCATAAAGGAATATTAGTATGCTTTTTATTTGGATTACTATCAACTTTAGTTTTTAAAAGCTGCAAAGCATTTATTAATTTTAACTTTGTTTCACTTGGTTTAATTACATCATCAACATAACCACGCTCTGCAGCAATATATGGATTAGCAAACTTCTTGGTAAACTCAGATATTTTTTCTTCCAGTTTAGCTTCACTATCTTCGGCGTTATCAATTTCCTTTTTGAAAATAATTACAACGGCTCCTTTGGATCCCATCACAGCAATTTCTGCTGAAGGCCAAGCAAAGTTAAAGTCTGCACGAATATGTTTTGAGTTCATTACGTCGTAGGCGCCGCCATATGCTTTACGCGTAATTACAGTTATCTTTGGAACTGTAGCTTCGCAAAATGCAAAGAGTAATTTAGCACCATGTTTAATAATTCCACCCCATTCTTGCTCTGTTCCTGGAAGGAAACCGGGAACATCTTCCAATACAACAAGTGGAATATTAAAAGCATCACAGAAACGGATAAATCTTGCACCCTTTACTGATGCGTTTATATCTAATACACCGGCAAGTACTGCAGGTTGATTTGCTACAACTCCCACAGACATCCCACCAATTCTACCAAATCCAACAATAATATTTTCTGCATAATTCTTATGAACTTCTAAAAACTCTCCATCATCGAGAAGTAAGTTTACAATTTCATGCATGTCATAAGGTTTATTTGGATTGTCTGGAATAATATCATCCAAAGCGGAAATGTTTAAATCTTGAGAAAAATCGAAATCCTTTTCCAAAGGTTTATCTTTCCAGTTAAGAGGTATGTAATCTACTAATTTCCGAATATTTTGTAGAACCTCAATTTCACTTTCAAAAGCAAAATGAGCAACACCACTCTTGGTTGAATGTGTTTCAGCTCCTCCAAGTGCTTCGAAAGAAACTTCTTCGTGTGTAACAGTTTTAACAACATTGGGTCCTGTAACAAACATATGGCTTGTATTTTTTACCATAAAGATAAAATCTGTAATTGCTGGTGAATAAACTGCGCCACCAGCACACGGCCCAAGTATAGCTGAAATTTGTGGAATTGTTCCAGAAGCTAAAGTATTCTTCAAAAACAAATCTGCATATCCACCAAGACTAACAACTCCTTCTTGAATTCGAGCACCACCGGAATCATTAAGTCCAATAACTGGAATGCCAATCTTCATTGCCATATCCATTATTTTATTAATCTTTTCTGCATGAGCTTCTGAAAGGGATCCACCAAATACTGTAAAATCCTGACTAAAGAGTGCAACTGGTCTATCATTAATTCGAGCGAAGCCAGTGATAACACCATCACCAAGAATCTTTTGCTGATCAAGTCCAAAATCAGAGGATCGATGTTTTACAAACATATCAATTTCTTCAAAACTCCCTTCATCAACAAGGAGAGTAACTCTTTCACGGGCAGTTAGTTTTCCTTTTCTGTGCTGGCTTTTAATTCGTTTCTCGCCCCCACCAAGTTTCGCTTCCTCACGGAGTTTATCTAACTCATCCATCTTTTTCTGAATCATAAAAACCTTACTTTGTTTTAAAGCTAACGTAAAATAATTTAATCTAACAAGAGTTTATTGTGCTAAGATAGAAAAAACATAATTGAGAAGAAAATGAATGTCAAAATAATGAGTAATATTGAACCCTTCCTAATTATAAATGAAACCAAAACTGTGACATAAAAGAATTATTTTTGAAGAGTAAACTCAATTACATCACTTTTAAGAGTGTAATACTTTTCACTTTCAGCAACCGATATATCTAGTATAACTCGCCATGTACAATCATAAGTGGGAAGAGAAGTTGTAAATTTCTTTTTTGACCCTGGTTTAAGTTCTGTAGGACTAGTACCTGTGGCGCACCAATTCCACATTAGATAAGTCCATCCCGTATCGGTGAGAACCTCAGCGCTATAGTGAGGTGTTCCTCCTTCATAAGCCGAAAAAACGACTGTTTCAGTTGTATCATTAACTAATAAAAATGCTGCAACCGAACCGTGGTCACTCTCTTCAATTCCAGTATATCTAATTTGAAGTGTTCCAGAACTATTGCTTTGAACAGTATCACAAGAATATAGTATTGATATGGAAAGAAATAGTAGAAAGATTGGTAGGAGATATTTATTATTAAACATAATTGCCTCAATTTTCAATTGTTGAAATATAAGAAATTTCTAAAACATTTCAGTTGTTAATTATTAAAAATGCTTTTGAATGCTTAATTATTTTAAATAGATATATAAAAGTATTTATTATAAATAGTGATTTTTGTTAACTTTAACATCCACAATTTTATTAGAGGTTATTATGAAATTTAGCTTATTTATTTTATCAGGAATACTATTTTCTTCATTGTTCTTGAGTAGTTGTTCAAACAAAGATAGTGTTGAGATTTTAAGCTTTTCACCTATAGGTGAGACAAAACCACTTACATATTTTCAAGTTGAATTTTCAGAATCATTAGCACCTACTAATATAATTGATGAATGGGTAGCTGACGACTTAATTGAATTTGAACCTAAGATTTCAGGTAAGTTTAAATGGCTCGATTCTAAAACATTAATATTTTCTTCTGATTATCCATTAAGCCCAAGCCAAAATTACAAGGCAACTGTATCCAATCAAGTACTATATAATAATCAATACTCAAGTGATTTTGAAAAGTATGACTTTCATACACCATATTTTGATGTAACAAAAGCTGAATACTTTTGGACACAATTGGAGGATGAAGACTATAGGATTAGCGTTAAAGCAAATTTGATCTTTAACTACCCAGTATTGCCTGATATGTTAGAGCAGAATTTAAAAGTAACTATAAATGGGAAACAAGCAAGTGATTTCAAAATAGTTACTGAAGAGTCTTCAAAAATAATTGCGGTTGATTTGGGGGAGATAAATCAAACTGATAAAAAACAAGATTTAGTAATAACAATCAAAAAAGGATTAAACTCAATTGTTGGCAAAAACCCAACTTCTGAAACTCGTCATTTTTCTTATACACTTCCACCTTTAACACGAGTTGCAATTACTGGTGTTTCTTCAGGATATGATGGAACAAACGGATGGATATTTGTAAACACAACTCAAAAAATTAAACACAATGATATTCTAAAACACATTACGCTTAAGCCAGCAAAGGATGTAAAAGTATCATCAAGCGAAAATGGATTTAAAATTGAAGCTGATTTTATGAAATCAAAATCAGTTACATTAAATATTTCAAAGGGCTTATCAGGTTTATACGGTGGTGAATTAGAATTTGAATACGAACAAATTATAACACTTGTTGATATTGAACCAACAATTAGTTTTAGTTCTAAAAAGGGAAAGTATCTGCTTCTTGGAGGCAATGAAAACCTAGAAGTTAATACAGTAAATGTGGATGGAGTTGAGATTGAAGTATCAAGAATATATAAAAACAATCTGCTTCACTTTCTAAATAACTATTCATACTACTATAACAGTGATTATGACTATTCACCAACTTATTACACTGGTAACTTTGGGGACAAAATATATTCTGAAAAGAAAAAATTAGATTCAGACAGAAACTGGCAAAACAGTTTTAACATAAATCTAAATAGTGTATTAAAGAGTAAACAGAAAGGTATTTATACCGTAAATGTAAGATCTGAAGATAGACGATGGTTGAAAGATAGCAAGATGATTGCTATTTCCGATATGGGAATAATTACTAAAAGATCTGATAGTGATTTGATAGTATTTGTAAATTCAATTAGTAGTGCAAAACCAATTGCCAATGTGGATGTAGAAATTATTTCATCAAAAAACCAAGTTCTCCTTAAAGGCAAAACAGATGCTGAAGGTGTTATACATTTTAAAGAAACTAGAAACCTAATTGGTGAATCAAACCCAACTCTAATCACATGTGAACTGGAGAATGATTTTAATTACATTGATTTGCGTGAAACAGAAATTGAAACATCGCGATATGATGTTGGTGGAATAACACAGTATTCAAATTTCTTCAATGCATTTATCTATTCACCTCGCAATATCTACAGACCAGGTGAGGAAGTAATAATAACAGGAATTGTTAGGGATGAAAAGATAAGTCTTCCTGATGAACTTCCAGTATATATAAAAGTAATTTCTCCTACTGGAAAAATATTTGGAGAATACAAAAAACAATTAAACGAGCAAGGTTCGTTTGAACTCTCCTTCAATCTTCCTGACTACGTACAGACTGGAACATACTTTGCTGAGTTGTATGTTAATAGTAAGGAGATGATTGGTGGTTACGAATTTAAAGTTGAAGAGTTTGTTCCTGATAAAATTCGAGTTTCTGTTTCATCTGAAAAACAAAAATATATTCCAAATGAAAAAGTGAAATTTAACTTAGATGCAGAGTTTCTATTTGGGGCAAAGGCTTCTGGATTAAAATACGAGGCTGATATTCAGTTGCAATCAAGAAAATTTAGAAGTAAGAATTATCCAAAATATAATTTTGCTAATTCTTCTGCACATGATCAATATTATGAGAACTCGTTTGTTGATGGCATTTTGGATGAAGAGGGAAAAGCAGAATTCAATTATCAAATTCCCAATATTTTAGCGAGTAGTGGATTTATTCAAGGAACTGCTTTTGTAAGTGTGTTCGATTTAACTGGAAGAACAGTCAATAGACCTGCAATGTTTAAGGTTTATCCTAAGGATCATTTTATAGGAATACGTTCTAAAGGATATTACCACGGAGTAAATAGTAAGCTAAGTTATCAATTTATAGCTGTGGATAAAGAGGATAAGGCATTAAGAAATTTTGAATCGGTTGTAGAACTAATCAGATTTGAGTGGCAGACAGTTCTTAAAAAAGGTAGAAATAATAAGTTCTATTATGCATCCGAGAAGAAAGAAATTATAGAGTGGAAAAAAGAACTAACCTTAAATGGAGGAACAAATTTCCAACTGTCAGTTGAAAAGAGCGGACGCTACGAAATTAGGATTTACAAAAAAGGAAGTAGTGATTATCAACGAGATGACTTCTATGTTTATGGATGGGGTGGTTCTACAGCATCAACTTTTGAAGTAAATAAAGAGGGTAGAGTTGAAATCCTCTTTGATAAAGAAGCATACCAACCTGGAGAAGAAGCAACTATTCTTTTTACAACGCCGTTCTCTGGAAAAATGTTAGTCTCATTTGAACGTGATAAAATCTATAATTATAAAATAATTGATGTTGAAAATAAATCAGCAGAATTAAAAGTTAATATCACCGAAGACTATTTACCAAATATTTATATTTCAGCAACATTATTTAAAGAGCATTCTGAAAGAAGTGAAACTCCATTTCTAGTTGGTCATGGCTATAAGTCAATAACTATAGAGCAAAAAACAAATAGACTTCCATTGCAAATAACGGCACCAACAAAAATTGAACCTAGAAGTAATCAGCGAATTAAAATTAAATCACTTCCAGAAAAAGATATTTTTGTAACTCTTGCTGTTGTAGATGAAGGGATTCTACAATTAAATGATTATCAAACTCCTGATGCATATAGCTACATGTATGCAAAGAGACCGCTCAATGTTGATAGCTATGATTTGTATAAACTTCTGTTACCTGAGATAGTGAGCAAATCAAGTTCTTCTGGTGGAGATGGATTAGCGAGTGAGTTTAAAAAGCGAACTAATCCTGTAAAATCAAAACGATTTAAATTACTCTCATTTTGGAGTGGAATTAAAAAAACTGATAGTAATGGAGAAGTTGTTGTAAATATGAAGATCCCTCAGTTTAATGGTGAAGTTAGAGTTATGGCTTTAGCATATTCTGGCAAACGTTTTGGTAATGCAGAAGCAAGAATAAAAGTTGTAGACAAAATAATTATCGAAGCTGAAATCCCTCGATTCTTAACACTCGGGGATTCTCTAATATCAAATGTTACAATTCTAAATCCAAATAACTTGAATGGTAAATTAAATTTATCTTTCAAAGTAGAAGGGCCACTAAAAAATATTTCTAAAAAGAATATTGAAATAAATTTAGTAAAAGGTAAAAATGCCTCTGTTCAGTTTAAGTTAACTACCGAACAAAAGATTGGAGTTGGAAAAATCATAATCCAATCAAGCGGAATTGCTAAAGTAAAAGAGGAAATTGAAATTGGAGTAAGACCAGCTTCAGCGTTAGTTACAGAAACTGGGGATGGTGTTATCTCAGCTGGTGAAGAAATTGAAGTGAAAATACCACGTGGATATTTGGATGCAACTCAGAACACATCATTATTAATCAGTAAATTCCCGTCAATAAAATTAGCCAAGCATCTAAAATATTTAGTTGGTTATCCTTACGGATGCCTTGAGCAGACTACTTCAAAAGTGTTTCCACAATTGTACTTTGAAGAATTGGCAAAGTTAGCAGCGCCAGAATTCTATAAAACTAAAAACCCAAAATACTATGTGATGGAAGGAATCAGGAAAATAGAATCGATGCAGCTTTACGATGGTTCGTTTACCTATTGGCACGGTGGCCACTATTCAAATTGGTGGTCTACTGTTTATGCAGCACATTTCTTGGTTGAAGCAAAAACCGCTGGATACAATGTTTCAGAAACAGTTTTGGAAAATGTTCTTGGCTATTTAGGCAAGCAAGCTAAGTCTAAGCAGGTTGGTACCAGAAAAAGTGGTAGAAGGAGTAGAGTCAATAATAATACTCAGACTGTTGCGCTGGTTGCCCGTAAGGAAGTTCTCTATTCGTTGTTTGTCTTATCTCTTGCAAACAAGGCTGATATTTCTACTATGAATTATTACAAAGCACATCCTGATTTATTGACTATAGATTCGCAATATCTATTAGCAGCTTCTTTTGGATTGAGCGGTAAAATGAATGCGTTTTATGAATTGTTGCCTTCTGAATCAAGCGTAAAAAAAATGCGTAGAAATAGTGGTGGCGATTTTGATTCTGAAATAAGAGCTAATTCAATTATTCTCTATACATTGCTTTCCGTTGATCCTAATAATGAAAAAATACCATTTATGGTTAAGCATTTATCAAAAATTGGAGAGGCCATATACTCAACACAGGAGAGAGCATTTGCATTGCTAGCACTTGGTAAAGCAGCATCAATGAATAGTGATAGCGACGTTCAAGTTAAAATAAATCTGGATGGAAAAACTATTAAAACATTTGTTGGCAATAACATAAGAATCTCAGACAAGAAATTAAATTCCTCAAGTGTAGATCTATCTGCCAAGGGAAATGGAAAAGTTTTCTATTCATGGGAAACAGAAGGTGTTAAAGTAAATCAACCTGTTATTGAAAAAGATTCTTATCTAAAGGTTAGAAAAAAATACTATAATTATAAGACTAAAAAAGAAATAACAAATAATAAATTTAAGCAGGGGGATTTAGTAGTTGCTAAAATATCATTAACAGGTTTTGAGCAATCAGCAAAAAATATTGTGATAAGTGATCTAATTCCTGCAGGATTCGAAATTGAGAATCCAAGGTTAAAATCAGAGTCTCAGTTTAATTGGAATATAAAAAATAAAATGCCAATAGATTACTTAGATATCCGTGACGATAGATTATTACTATTTACCAGTTTAATACGAAAACACACAACAGAGTATTACTATTTATTGCGTGTAGTTAGTAAAGGTAAATTTATACAACCTGCCATTGGCGCTGAAGCAATGTATGATAGAGAAATTAATTCTTATAATGGATATAAAACTATAGAGGTTATTAAATAGAGTTAAAGCAAAAAGTGTTTGTCATTTCGATTCCGATCTCTTTTATCGGAAGAGAAATCTTGTTAATAGTAAAGAATTCTCATTCGCTAAGAAGCAAGCTCATATCGAAATGATAAGTTTGAAATATTTAGTTTGAAATTTTAATAAATAGGAGAAAGAGATTGAAAAATGTATTACTATTAATTGTGGGACTATTACTGTTCGTAAGTTGTGGAGCAAGTAAAAAAGAATTTAATGTAACAGAATTAGAATATCCAGATTATGTAAAAGTAGTTAAAAGAGCCGACTGGGGTTGGTTGCCATTAGAAAAAGGGAAAGAGGAAGCAGCAATAAAAAAGATTACCGTTCATCATGGTGGTGTTGAGTTTACTGCTGAAAAAGACCCTGCTGAATCAGTTAGAAATTTACAGAAGTGGAGTCGAGCTGAGAAAGAATGGATTGATATTCCATATCATTTTATGATGGATCTTAAAGGAAACATTTATGAAGCACGACCAATAAATTATCCAGGAGATACTAATACTGAGTATAACCCAACAGGACACGCTTTAGTTGAAATAATGGGTAACTATGAAGTTCAAGAGTTTACAGAAGTTCAACAAGAATCACTTGTGAAAATAATTGCATTTTTAGCTAAAGAATTCGACGTTCCACTTTCTGAGATTAAAACACATAAAGATTATTCTGAAACTACTCTGTGTCCAGGAAAGGATGTTTATAAATATTTTCAGGATAGCTCAATTGTTAAGAGAGTTGAAATGAAATTAAGTGAATTAAAATAATTTTATCAAATTATGAGTTCACTTAGAAAAAGTATTTTTTCATTAACCCACCCTTTTAAGCGTGGGAAAAACAAGAAAAGAATATATATATCGAAACGGGTTTTAACCCGTTTCGAGTCTTTAGGATTTAATTCAATTATAAATTCAAATATTTCTAGAGTATTCCTCTCCATCATTCTATTATCAATACTTCTAAACTTCCTTTTCCCTCCTCCCGAAATAAAAGAGTACTCACAAATTATTTATGCGAAAGATAGTACAATGCTTTCAGCATATTTAACATCAGATGATAAATGGAGGTTAGCAACCAAGGTTGAAGATATAACTCCCGAAATGGTTCAAGCAATAATTTATAAGGAAGATAAATGGTTTTACTGGCATTTTGGATTTAATCCAATCTCAATAATTAGAGCTTTTATTAGTAATATTAGTACCGGAGGAAGAATTTCAGGTGCGTCAACTATAACAATGCAAATTGCTAGACTGATGGAACCAGCCGAGCGTTCATATCTCAACAAAATACTAGAGGTTTTTAGAGCAATACAATTGGAATTCTATTTTAGTAAAAAGGATTTACTGGAAATCTATTTATCAAATATACCAATGGGTGGTAACATTGAAGGTGTGAAAGCTGCATCATTACTATACTTTAATAAACTTCCTAAAAAACTGAGTCTTTCACAATCTGTTTTGTTAACAATCATTCCAAATAATCCAAATAGTAATAGATTGGATATTCCAAACAAGCGCGTGGTTCAAAAACGAAATAAGTGGTTATTAAAATTTAAAGACGAAAAATTATTTGCTGATGTATCTATTGCAGATGCACTATTGGAAACTTTAGAATCAAAAAGGTATAGTATAAAAAAGATTGCTCCGCATTTTTCTCAATTCATAAAAGAGAGCAACGGTAAGTCAGAAATATTTACATCGCTAATTCCCGAGATTCAGTTAAAGAGTTCTAAGTTATTAAAGAGCCATGTTAAGAGAAATAGAGGTAAAGGTATTAGTAATGGTGCAGTTTTAATTTTAGATAATTCCAATAATTCTGTTGTTGCATATTGTGGCTCGTCAGATTTTTACAATAACAAAACTTCTGGACAAGTGAATGGAATTACTTCAGTAAGGTCACCAGGTTCTGCACTTAAACCATTTCTTTACGCCAATGGGTTAGATGATGGAATAATTACACCAAAAAATAAATTACTTGACGTTCCAACAGATTTCAGTAGTTACTCGCCAGAAAACTATGAAAGAGAATTTAATGGTGAAGTTACAGTGGAGTATGCACTTGTTAATTCTTTAAATGTTCCTGCAGTTCGATTGCTACTTAAAATGGGCTTCAAACCATTTATTAAACTTTTAGAAAAAATAGAGTTTAATCAGATTGAAAAGAAAAAGGAATCTCTTGGATTATCTGTGATACTTGGAGGCTGTGGTGTTACTCTTGAAGAATTAACTACTGCATACTCAGTATTTGCAAATAGTGGAGTTTTGATAAAAAATAATTATTATAGCAGTAAGTCTAGAGTTCCTAGGAGAAAAGTTTTTTCAGAAGAAGCTAGCTACCTCGTTTCAAAAATACTATCCTCAACAGAAAGAACTGAATCGCCAAATCTTGTTTCGTCTGTAAGTAAACTCCCACATATTGCTTGGAAAACGGGCACCTCATATGGACGTAGAGATGCCTGGGCAATTGGGTATAATAAAAATTATACTATTGGAGTCTGGATGGGAAACTTTGATGGGAAAGGTTCCCCTTATCTTTCTGGTAGTGAAATGGCAGTCCCATTATTATTCAATCTGTTTAACTCAGTTGATTACCAGAATTCTGCTGATTGGTTTCCAAAACCATTTGGAGTATTAAAAAGAGATGTTTGTAAAAATAGTGGATTAATACCATCCGATAATTGCACCGATATAATAAGTGATTATTATATAGAGGATATTTCATCAAATGAAAAATGCAACCACATCCGAGAAATTTATGTTAGCAATGATGAAACTGAATCATATTGCATTAGTTGTTTGCCAGAAAGGGATTATAATAAAAAAACTTTCCCCTACTTAAAACCAGAGTTAGCACTTTGGTATAAAAATTCTGGAGTTAGTTTTGAGTCACCACCTAAGCATAATCCAGAGTGTGAAGTAATGGGCTCAAATAATGGATTAAAGATAGTTTCTCCATCGGCAGAATTTGAATATCACCTCGAGAAGAGTGGGAATCAAGAATTGATGCTTTTAGCAACATCAAACACAGATGTAAAGGAATTATTCTGGTATGTAAATGAAAAGTATTTTGGTAAAACCAAACTTGGAGAAAAATTGTTTTTCAAACCACAAAATGGGTTGAATAGTATACTTTGTATTGATGACAAAGGGGGGGAGAGTAGTTTGAAAATTAAAGTTAAGTTTTATTGAAAACCATGTTGGGGGTTTTAAAAAGGAACGTCATTGCGAACCCGTTGTTTGGGTGAAGCAATCTATTAAAGATTGCCACGTCGTCCGAAAAGCTTGGACTCCTCGCAATGACATCAAATGTTTTATTTTAATAATCCTTCATACTCAGCAAGCTCTGCATCAATTGATCCAATAAGAATTTTGGTTTTAACTTTAACGGGAATTCTTAACTCATCATCAGTAAGCCAAATAATTATTTTACCTTCGGTTTTAAATAATCCACCTTCTACAATTACTGGTTCAACCATAATACAATCGAATGTACCGGCTTCCACTTCTACAGTCTCTTTCCCTTTGTATATTACATCAAGGGGGTAAACTTTTTTCTTATAGAAATTATGAAGTTCAAACTTGTCTCCTATTTCCAATCCAGAATAATCTAAAGTCCTTGCAAAAAAGAATGTTGAAACTATATCATTTACATCTGGAGGAATCTCATATGTACCCTTACTTGTTTTTGCAACTCCTTTGCGATGATCAAAGAATGCTGCAAAGTCCATACTAAACCCACCTTCGCGAACGTGTTGTTCAAATCGCCAAGGGAACAATCCTTGTACATCTAAGTATGTCTCATATCTATCACGTACTTTGTAGATTGGATCAAAGCTTGGGAGAGAGCTCACTTTAAAAACTACATGATAAACATCTCGCCCAGCAATCCTCTTAATTTTAGGAATTTCCATAACTGCAACACCAGCAGTTATAAATCCATACTTTATGTTAAATGTTAATTTTTCACCAACTGTGAATGCATTATTTTCAACAGTTCTAAACTCTTTTGTTTGAGCAAAAGTGCTTATGGTTACAGCTAGTATTATTAAAATTAAATGTTTCATTGTTTTCTCACTTCTTCTATAAAAGTTAAATAAAATATCATAGCTTAGTTAGACTATTATTATAATATATTCAATAATGAAGGCAAAAGTTATGCCGTAAATAAAATGTAAATAGTAATGCAAAAATCAACTTTTATTCAATTTGTGGATTATTTATTGAATAAGTGAGCTAAGTTCTAATTTACATTGTAATTTTTCGTATCTTTGCATCATGAAAATAA
>CBDUTO010000125.1:0-12821 GCA_965370315.1 uncultured Melioribacteraceae bacterium | reverse complement strand
AACTATAATAAATCTGATGAATTAAAATATTTTAATTTTTGGCTCGATCCTCGTCAACCAATACATGCCAAAGTGGGATCTAATCCTGTTCCATTTAAACTTATAAAGTTACACGGAAGTTTAAACTGGAAATATTGCAACTGCTGTAACCAAACATTACTTACACCTTGGGATAGAGAGGTTGACTTAAATAAAGGGAAGCTTACTTGGTATTCTGAAAAATCAAAAGCAAGTTACGAATACGTTTGTCCTCTTGACGGAACTGATTTTGAGACTTTGATTCTAACTCCATCTTTTGCAAAAAACATAAACCGACAAGTTATTACTCAGTTACTTAGTGAGGCTGGAAGAGAGATACGCGCAGCAAAAAAAATAGTATTTATTGGTTATTCCTTCTCCAATGCTGATGTTCATGTGCGCGCTTTATTTAAGAAGCATTTACAACACGAAACTGAAGTTGTTGTTCTTAATCCAAGACTTACCAAATCGCTGGAGTTAAAATATCAATCAATTGCATCCAACGTAGAATTTGTTAGTTCTAGTTTTGAGAATTTTGTAGTGGATGAAAAGCTAATGAAGAACATTCTAAGTTAAATCAAGAAAACTCTTTTTTGAATTTTTCAATATTCTCATCTGAACCAAAGAGTACAAGCAAATCGTTGGAAGTGAATTTATAATCAACACTTGGAATGGTTACTTTGTCATTTTTTTCATCCGACAAAAGTGAAGGTTTCTTTTTTATCATCAATATTTCCAAACCAAATCTATTCCTGAACTTAAGATCTATTATTGTTTTTCCTATAAAACTTCTTGGAATACCCTTTTCAATTATTGAATAACCATCGGCAACTCTAGAGGTAGTAGATTTATTTAAGGTTCTTAGTTCATTGGCAAAACTATCTTTTGCGTTCATCTTCATCGTAGCTTTGTTATATCCCGATATTACGTCTTGACGCCGAACTATTCCGAGAATAGTTCCATCACTTGATTTGACAGGGAACTGATGAATGCTACTATTCCCTAAAAGTTTAAATACATATTCAAGATTATCATTTTCACTAACAATTGTAACTTCCGACTTAGCAATATCTTTAGCAACTAACATTTTGCTAAGTGTGTCATACTCTGTAATAATGGGCATAATCTCGCTATCAGTTATTACTCCATTTATTTCCCCATTGCGTCCAAGGGTATAAACTACATTATGTGGATTCTCAACTAACTGACTAATTAACGACGGAACAGGAAGAGTAGCTTTTACTGTGAATATATCTGGCTTCATTACATCTAATACAGTAAGAGATTTTAGAATAGAGGAATCCCTTCCAGATGATATTTCAAAACCCTCGGCTTCCAAATGAATTGCAGTGATTGATCCCTTTAACTTCCATTGCACAATCATTGTGCTAATTACAACTGCAAGCATTAATGGAAGTATAAAAGCATAGTCCTTTGTCATTTCAAAAATTATTAATATTGCTGAAATTGGAATTGAGTTTATTCCACCAAGCACAGCTCCCATTCCAACCAAAACATAGGTAGTTGTATCAACATCAACACCAAAAAATGTCTGCAGTATTACAGCAAAGAGATACCCGAAAGCTGCACCAATAAAAAGAGATGGCGCAAAAATTCCACCAAATCCACCTGAACTTAGAATTAGTGGTACTAGTATAAATTTTAACACTAACAGAATAATGGCTAGTTGCCAAGCAATTTTTTCGTTAAGTAGTTTATTAATTGTTTCATATCCAATACCAAAGATCTCACTATAAAAATATCCGGCAATTCCAACTAGCAAACCAACAGCAGTCATTAACAACCATTGTGGATATTTTAATTTAAGATGCTTATTAAATAGCTCACTAATCACAGAGGAATATCGAATAAAGAGTAGTGATAGAACACCTGCAAAAACTCCAAGTATAATAAAGAGATAAAAATTCTCGTAAGCCCCAATGTTTGCATCTGTAAATTGGAATGTTGGAGTATCCCCTAAAAATATACGCGATACAACGCTGGCGGTCACAGACGCCAATATTAAAGCCGAAAAAGTAGCAGTATGAAAATCGTTAAGCAACACAACTTCCAGAGCAAAAAAGATACCCCCAAGTGGTGTGTTAAAAACTGCAGAGATTGCTGCGCCAGCACCAGCAGCGGTAAACATTCTTCTACGCTGGTCAGATAGGTCAAACAATTGTCCTAATTTACTTGCAACTCCACCACCAATTTGAGCAGCAGGTCCCTCTGGACCAACAGTACCACCAGAACCAATTGAAATTGCTGGAGCAATTGCATGAAATAGCGTTGTTCTAAAAGGGATATAGCCACCACGAGTTGAGACTGCTTTTATTACATCAATCACTCCCTTTCGTTTTGCTGTGTGTGGGAAGAACATTATCATCAAACTTTGGAGCAACATTCCTATTATTGGAATAGCAATTACAACTCCAAGACCTATAAATAAAAACTTGCTTAGAACAAGATCAAAAAAGAAGTATTGGAAAAAATGGATGAGCTTGTGGAAAAGCACCGCTGCTAAGCCAACTGAAGCACCGGTAATAATTGCAAGAATAGAGAACACTGTATATTCTGGGAATTCATTCTTAGAGAAAAAATTCTGAGTTGAATACCGAACGCTACTTATACCACTCTTAATTCTCTTTCCAATGCGCCATATTTTTAATTTATTGTCTGACATCTAGTAAACTAATCCTTTGAATATAAAATTTTTCCACCAATAATAGTCATATCAACTTTTGTGCTTAGTAATTTATTATCTGATGTCTTTAAAATATTATTTGTTAAAATTGTTATATCAGCCAATTTCCCAATCTCAAGTGAACCTAATTTGTCATCTTGGAAAGCTGCATATGCACTATTAATAGTATACGACTTTAGGGCTTCCATCCTTGTCATTTTTTCTTCTGGGAAAAATGTACTCCCATTAGTGAGTTGTCTTGTAACCGTTGCAAAGTAGTTCTCTATTGTATTTACACTTTCGATAGGTGCATCAGTTCCATTACAAATTATTGTTCCACTATCAATCAATTTCCTCCAAACATAAGCGCCTCTTTTTGCTCGCTCACGTCCTAAACGTTTTTCAACATATATTGCATCTGAGGTTGCATGAATACCTTGCATTGCAGCAATAATATTTAACTCAGCAAAGCGCGGTATATCTTTTCTGGATAGATGCTGTGCATGTTCTACCCTCCAACGCAAATCCGTTTTTTCTGGATTCTGCTTAAAAGTCTTTTCGTAAATATTTAGAATTTCACGATTTCCTTTATCTCCAATTGCATGTGTACACATTTGGAATCCATTTTCAATAGCAATCTTTGCAGTCTTTCTTAAGCTACTAAGCGGAGTTACATTCAATCCCGTATGGTTTGGTAAATCTGAATAATCATTGAACATCCATGCCCCTCTTGAGCCAAGAGCACCATCAATATATTTTTTAATAGCTCTCACTGTTAAATTATTATTGCCATAATTTATAATTCGGTAGTCAGCAATTCTTTTTTCAATCTCACTATTATCTCCATAAATCATAACATTAAGTCGAATGGGTAATTTGCCAGAATCAATTTGCTCTTTAAAAAAATCAATTTCATCAAATGTTGATCCAGCATCTTGGAAGGACGTTATCCCATATTTCAAGCAATCCTCTGTTGCAAGTTGAACTACTTTTTCTCGATGAGCTTTAATTTCTGTTTCACTTCTATTTGCTAAATATTTCTGATACTCATCATAAATAAGAGACATTGCTTCTTCTTCAAAAACTCCGATTGCATTGTTTAAAGAATCTCTGACAATTCTTCCACCTCTTGGATTTTCAATTGAGGTGTCTATCTTTACCAAATCCATAGCATACTTATTAGTAAATAGAGCATGACCACTTGCGTGGGTTAATAGAACTGGATTGTATGGAGTTGCAGAACTTAAGATTGTATGAAATGGATATCCCTCAACATTTTCTTCAGGAACTGGATCCCATTTTTCTTGATGCCACCCTCTTCCAATTATCCAATCTCCAGGTTGTGCTTTTTCTGTTGCCTCTGCAACCAACGCAATCACAGCATCCCAATTTGAAGCTGTACTTAAATCGAGTTTCATTTTCGATTCACCAAGTGATAAAAAATGTGCATGGCTTTCAAAAAACCCTGGCATAACAAATTTGCCTTTTAGATCTATTACTTTTGTATTTGCTCCAATTAATTCTTTAATTGATTTTGTAGTTCCAATATTTTGAATTGTATCAGCACTAATTGCAATTGCTTCAACTTTTGGAATACTTTCATCCATTGTAATAATATTTCCATTGATTAAAACTAAATCAGCAGAATTATCACTCTTGGGTTCACAAGCAATTATAATTAAAAGGGCAATTCCAAATAAAGGGAAAAGATGCTTATTCATACAAATATCCAAATACTTATTTATTTAAGGTGTAAAGTTACTGATTTATAAATAATTGAATAGTAATAAAAAAGGAAACTGTTTCAGAGTTTTTTGTAAAACAGATTAGTGCCGAAGGCTTTCATTTGAATAATCTGTTTTATAATACACAAGAAACGCAGATTACTAATCTGCGCTACGGAATAAAGAGACTAAAAAAAATTAATTTAGATAGAACCAATTAAAAAACGAAACTTGCGCCAATATTAAAAGTTTCGAATGTGAGAGGTGCTTCGTTGCCACTTGGATTAAAAGGCCAGTTCATGTTTTCTTTTCGTAATAAATAATATCCATATTGATATCCAGCTTTTAATGCAAAGTTAAATATTGATCCAAGTATTGGAGAATTATCAACTATTTCATCAGTAAAATGACTTAAAATATTATATCCAACTTGAGAGACAATAAAACTTCCTGACCAATACCAGAATAGGTGTCGCCTATAAACAACTGAAGTTTCATAATATGCATGTACTTGGAATGATGAGATAAGTTCCAATTTTAATCCATAACTTGCTTTATCGCCAAATCGAAAAGTGCCAAGATAATCATCTAAAACTGCGGATTGATTATAATCCCCACCATCAAGGGGTATTTGAGGATCGTAACTACTCAGTTTTGTCCAGACAAAGTCTTGTGAAACATATGGGATAACAGAAAGGAAGGAACCACCATAACCAACTCCGTCTCTCGAACCAAATCCAAAACGATAAGAATCGGTTAAAATTTTATAATCTGTTGAAGAATAATTTTGTGTAGTAGAAGATAAGTAGCCAGCAAAAAGATATCTTTCCGTCAAATCAACTAAAACATTATTGAAATTTTTCTGTTCGCTTTTTCCTAATTTAATATCCCAACTTCCAATATCAGCAAACTGACCATTAACATTATCACCATAAATCATCTCAATTTGGCTAATACCACTATATTCTTTCTCAACATTTTTATTACTTGGGAAGCCAATTCCATAATTAATTTCTATCATTGGGCGAGATTTATAAATGAAGTCTAAAACGTTTTCATCTATATATTCAATGTAATCGCTTTTATCGTCTTGTGCTATAACAAAACTAGCCATTAAGAAGAAAAAAGCAAAGATAATTGGTTTCATATGGTCCTCTAATTTCTATTTAAAGATTATGTTCTTCTATTGCGGTAAGTAGTGTTTCTAATAATAATTCATTCTTAACTGGTTTAGTTAAAAAGTAATTAACACCCGCTTTGTATGCTTCTGCTCTATCACGTTGGTAAGCGTGGGCAGTTAAAGCAATAACTGGAATATCTTTATACTTATCCATTTTTTTAATTTCTTTTGTGAGTTGAAGGCCATCTTTCTCCCCTCTCAACGAAACATCCATTAAAATTAAATCGAACTTATGGTTTTCAAGTTTTTCATAAAAAGTTTCAGCCGAGTTACTCATCTGAAGTTCAAATCTTCTCTTCAAAAAAAGATTGAGAAATTTCTGGCTATCTTCATCATCTTCCACAACCAACAGTTTTCTTTTTTGAGTTTCTGAATCCATTCTGATTTCCTACTAATTAGATTATTATTTTTTATATTTTGTTTTATCAAGATACTATAATCTAAATAAAATTAAAACTTACTATTGCTAATAGACGGTTAATACTTTATCAAGTTCCTTCCTATTTATATTAGGCACCACTGTTCCTTTTTCTGGATATCCAGCTACAACTAAAAGAAAAGGAGTTTCATTTTTTGGTCTATTTAATATCTCAGATAAAAATTTCATCGGACTTGGTGTATGTGTTAATGTTGCAATACCAACATTGTGTAACGCAGTTAAAAGCATTCCAGTAGCAAGTCCTACAGATTCTTTGGTGTAGTAATTTTTTTCTTTTTCTCCACCACTATTTATTTTATACTTTTCCTCAAATACAACAATTAAATATGGAGCAATTTCCAAAAACGGTTTGTGCTCATTAGTATCAAATTGCTCAAGATCATTTAGCCATTCTTCAGGAGCTCTGCTTGAATAAAACTCTTTCTCTTCTTTTTCAGCAGCAATTCTTATTTCTCTCTTAATTTTTGCATCCTGCACTAAAACAAAATGCCAAGGTTGCTTATTAGCTCCGCTTGGAGCAGTACTTGCAGTATTAATTGCATTCTTAATTACTTCGAGTGGAATTGCTTCCGAAGAGAATGTTCTTACACTTCTCCGACTATTCATTTTGTCAAAAAATAATTTCGATAACTTCACTAAATCATTATCGGAATATTTTGGGTAATTGTTTAGTGCAATATGTTTTTCTTTTTCCATTTATTGGGTTCTTAAATTAAAGATTTAAGATTAAACACATATTATTGTTAGTGCCTCTACCTACTTTCATTACTCAGAATAAAACTTGTTAAGTTCCTTCATACTTTCCGGATCACCAATTACAGTAATTCTGTCACCTTCATGAATTTTCGTATTTCCTTTTGGAACAATAATTTCGCCTCCACGCTGTAAAAGTGCAACAAGACATCCACTTGGAAACTTAATCTCTTTTAATTCTTTATTGATAAACAGTTCTGTTTTCTTTCCTTTTAAAATATGAAGAGCTTGAAAATTATCATCGTGAAGCAACGCTTCTTTCAATTCCTGTTCATCAACTGCTGCGTTCCATTCTTTTGAAAACGAATCATCATCAACTCGACCAGCAATTTGTGCTAAAATTCTTAAGTGTTGGGTTGGATCCTTCTCTGGACTAATTAAAAAGAACACAGCTACAACTCTCTGAACATCTTCCTCTTTATAAGTTAATGGATTAAATATTGGAATATCAATTCCATTTTTCACACGCATTAATACAAGAATTGAATGTTCAATTCCATTGCATCTAAAATGGGGCAATGCAACTCCGTGTGTTACTGGTGTAGCACCAACACGGGTCCCTTCCATTATACGCTTAACTATCTCTTCTGAAGAAAGAGGAATATACTTAGAAACTAAGTTTGCTGATAAGTTAACTGCTTCAGAAAAAGTAATCTCCTCGCTTAAATCAAATACCTTACTCTCTGTAACAATTTTATCAAATGGATCTCCTTTACGTAATCCTTTCTCTTTTAGAATTCCTCTAAGTTCTGTATCGAGACCAATAAATCGTTGCTGCCCAAGTCGTTCAAAAATGTGATAAATAGCTCCATTACGTTCAACCTTGCCCCGTGCATAAAACCAATACCACAATCCCCCTGCTATAACAAGCCCAGAAGAAAATATAATTGGAAGTGCCCCCATTTCAAAAATTAAATATAGTGATGAGATAATTCCAAAAATATGAAGCCAAGGATAGAATGGTGATTTATATCCTGGATCGTAGGAATCTATTTTACTCTCTCTCATTATTATAACTGCTAAACAAACTAACGAAAACATTAATAATTGAAACGCACTAGCTAATTTTGCAATTCCTGTTGGATCGAGAAAAATCAATAGAATTATTATTATTGAAACCGTTAAAACTATTGAGTGAACTGGTGTATCAAAACGACCTAATTTTCTAAAATATTTTGGCATTATATGATCACGACTCATGGCAAGTGGGTAACGAGAAGCACTCATTGTTCCAGCATTGGCAACGGATACAAAAGCTAATATAGCGGCAATAGAAAGTATGTACATTCCCCAATCACCAAAAAACACTTTTGCCGCTGATGCTACTGGAGTTAATGTGCTTTGTAATTCCGACATTGGCAAAACACCCACCATTACAGCTGTACCTAATATGTAAATTAATATCGCTAATCCTAAAGCAAGGAAAACACCAATAGGTAAATTCCTTTCTGGGTTTTCAACTTCTTCGGCAAGAGAGGCAACATTAGTTACACCAACATAACTTATATAAACCAGGCCAGCAGTTGCCATTATGGAATCGAATCCCGCATCAAAAAAATTATTAAAGTGCTCGTAATTTAATTCTGGAATTCCACCACCAATAAAATAAGTTAATAATGCAAGGAGTCCTCCCACAAGATATATTTGAAATTTTCCGCTCTTTTTTGATCCAAAAATATTTAAGAGACCAAGTGCCACAGCTAATGCAACAGCAATTGGTACAATTGCCAAGCCTGGAATGAAGAGAGAAATGTATGCTCCCATTCCAATAAGTGCAAAAGCAACTTTGAGAATTAAAGCAAGCCAAGTACCAATGCCACCAATTGTGCCAACAAGAGGACCGAGTGAGCGATCGAGAAAATAATAGACTCCACCAGCTTTCGGCATTGCGGTAGCAAGCTCAACAACACTTAGCATTGCTGGTATTAATGGAATAGCCGCAATCACATAAGCCAATATTAATGCAGGTCCTGCCTGTTGAGCTGCTAATCCAGGAAGCAGGAAAAATCCAGCACTAAGTGTAGTTCCAGCAGCAATTGAAAATACTCCAAGAAGTCCAATCTCTTTTTTTAATTTTTTCTTAACCATAGTTTTATTTGTAGTTGTGATTTTTCAATTATTATTTACCTTAGCTATTCGAGAATCGAAAGTTGTAAATCGTAAGTATTAAAATGGTTTCTTCTGTTTTGTGATTCACGACTTTCGATTTACGAAAAACGGAACTCAAACTTCTCTTCTTCCAGAAAAAACAAAACTTTTATTAGAAATTCTCTTACATCTATTTTAACTCCACTCCCATCTCTTCTAACAAGAAACCGGCTCCACCAAGTTTTTGAGTTATCCAAAGAACGTAACGTATATCAACACCAATGGAGCGACTATAATCATCATTCCAAGCAAAATCATTTATTGTTGCTTCGTAAGCTCGGTCGAAGTTTACTCCAATTAGCCTTCCTTTAGCATCAAGGATAGGGCTTCCAGAATTTCCACCTGTCGTATCCATATTGTATAAAATACCAACTGGAATTGATTTTAGTTTGGGATTATAAAACTGTCCAAAATCTTTTGCATCATACAAGTCTTTTAGCTTAGTTGGAATTGCATATTCTTCTCCCAAATAACTTTTTTCAATAATTCCTTTTAGAGAAGTAATTGGTGAGGAATAAACGGCATCACGTGGTGAGTATCCTTTTATATATCCATAAGTTAAACGAAGTGTTCCGTTAGCATCTGGAATGAAAAGAGTATTCTTCCACTCTTTTTTTACTTCGTTAAACTGTGGAAGTAATTTACTTAAAGCACCATTAATTTTATCGTTCTCGCTTTTAAGGTATTTGTATTGCTCATTAAGTTCTAGTGCAAATTTAATAAGTGGATTTTTCAACTCTTTTAATTCATCTAATGACATTGCTATTAGTTTATCGAAGTTTGCTCTATCAGTTATTTTGGAGGCAATAAAATTATTTTCGACAAACCTTCTAATAGTTTTTTCATCTGCATCATTATCAAAAACATTATCAATAACATCTATTCTCGATATTTCAGAAAACTTACGTGCATCGCAAATCATTTTTACAATAAGCTCTTTCTCTATTGATCCCATAGAAATCTCGAAAGTTTTATCTAACTTGCGTAAAGACTTCTCAATGTTCTCATCCTTAAATCCAAATTTTCTATCTGAATTGTCTTTTTCTTTCTCCTCAGCATTTTGGATAACAAAACGTACCAGCTTAAAATCGTCCGATAAGCGACCTAAACTACTAAACCATAAATTAGCTTCTGCCAAATCCATTTTTTTTGAATAGACGTCATTTAATTCGGCAAAAAGGTTATTGTAATTATCATTTAGAACTGGACTCATTTTAATAAAACGAATAATCTCTTGCTCTTCTATTTGTTTTGTTTTAATCAACTGAGTATTTCGTAATCCTTGAATTTTGCCTTTGTAATTTTTCATTGTGTTAGAAAGTCGCTTGATGTGTGTGGAATATGCAAGAGACATTTCATCGTTACTTTCTGTCTTTGCTTCGATCAAATTGATTGTCCACTCGTACAACTTAGAAATATATGGCAACTGATAATTGTATTGATACTCAATGAACTGTGATGGCTGATTACGATATGTTCTTCCAGGATACCCAAGTATAAAAGTAAAGTCACCATCTTCAACTCCTTTTGGATTTACTTCTAAATATTTTTTTGGCTTAAATGGAACATTCTCTTCGCTATATTCTGCGGAACTTCCATCGGGTGCGACGTAGGCACGCATGAAAGTGAAATCACCAGTATGGCGTGGCCACATCCAATTATCTCTTTCGCCGCCAAACTCACCAATAGTTCTTGGTGGAACGTAAACCAAACGAACATCTTCAATAATTCTATACTTAAATAAAATATAGGACTGACCAGCAAACATCTCTGAAACACTCGACTCTATTGAGTTTACTTTATCGGTAGCTTTCTCTCCTAGCTCTTCCATTTTTTTTGAAATTATTTTTGAGCGTTCTTCTAAATCATCAATTCCCACAACAGCATTAAGAATAATATCTGAAACATCTTCATACGATTCTGTGATTTTCACTTTATATCCTTTGGCATGAATTTCTTTTTCTTTTGACTCAGCTAGGAATCCGTCCTCCAAATAATTATGCTCTGGAGTTGACGCAGCATTTACACCAGCAAATGCACAATGATGATTTGTAATAATTAATCCTTCTGGAGAAACAAAAGAACCGGTACAACCATTTACTTTTACAAGTGCATCAATTAAACTAATTCCATTGGGATTATAGATATCATCTTGACTAATCAATAATCCTGCTTTTTGTAAATCAAGTTTTTTAATTTCACTTAAAGGATACTGTCCTTCCTCTGGATTTTTTGCCAGTAGTAATGAAAAAGTTACGAACAATATTAAACTAAAAAGAGTTACTGTTTTGTTCATTTTAAACCTTGTATGAATTGAAAAATATTTTTGTGCAAGCTAATAAATTGTTGGTTAAAGCTAAAGAGAAAACGGAGGGGAGGAACGTGAGTCGTAAATCGGGAATCGTAAGTTTTGGGGTTGTTGTTGGGAGGAAAAAGGGAAAAGGGTAGAGGGAAATGTTGTCAACTTAAGAAAAATATTTTTTCAATGTCATTCCCTAATGTTCTTATCGGAAATCTTCGACAAAAACAGATTCCCCAAAAGGATAGGCTGTGTAAAAACATCATCTTGCTTCAAACCAATTTCATCCCGAAAGCAATAGAATACTCATATTCTTTAATAATTGAAAAACCTAATTTTTCATAAAACTTAATTGCACCAGGATTCTTTTTTCCCACTTCGAGATGAAGTGCAGGTACATTTAATTCTCTGAGCCTATCAATAAATAAATCTATAATTTTCCGTCCAAGTCCTTGCCCTTGAGTCTCTGGCAATAGATCTATGTGTAGGTGGGCTGGATAATCTAATAGTTCATCTTTTACTTTATGCCCCTCGTGAATTCGTTTAACTATTTTTGCATCTAATGAATCATCATTTGTTTCTGTTAGCGGATAGCGTTCTCTTAATGGTGGAAACCAATCTATTTCACATCTATCATAAAATTTTTGTGAATCTTTTGTCCCAATTATATATCCGCAGGGTTTATTATTATTTGTAATAGTAAAACAAACCTCTGGTTCAAAGATGGCATATGGTGCAGCATAAAAATGACCAAGTAAATTTGGGTCTTTTAAAAGTTCAGTTGCATCTTTACCACTATTTCCAGTAAGTAAACAGATTTTATAAAGTGATGTTAAATCACTTGGATGATATTGACGAATATTAATTTTCATAATAACTACTTGGGATAAACTTTCACAGTTAATTAAGATTAAATAATACAAAGTGCCTGTCATTTCGATTCCGATGTTTTTTATCGGAAGAGAAATCCCGTGAATAGCCGAAGATTTCTCAATCGCTCAAAAACAAGCTCACTTCTCAATGACACGAGTAAATAATAATTTATTGTTCAAATTTTAATTTTGACTACTACTTTACGAATCTCTTCATTTTCTTTAATTTTAAGACCAGGCATGTGTGCATCATCTGGAAAAAACATTACAAATTCTCCTTCATTAACTTGCACAAAATCTCCTAAGCCTTTTAGGATTTCAACATCGTCAGCTTCATTATATTTATCTGATATTTCAAGATAATCTGCTAAAACAAATCCCATATTTTCTGCGCCAGAAATCATGTATTGAATATCGACATATTTTCTATGTGCTTCCCATATTCCATCATCCGAATCTTTAGTCTTGTATTTCTGTGCTATAGCAAAAATATTATCACCATCAATTTCTATTTTTCCATCTTTTAAGGATTTTAAATCTGTTGATTTAATAAACTCGAATGCTCTCTTAACTTTTTCACCAAGACCATAATATACCTCAGCATTCTCAATAGCATCAAATATCATCTTCTTCTCCAATTTCTAAATTTGAACGGCTAAGTTCTAATTAACATTGCATTACCCTTAAACTGCAAAAATATTTGAT
>CBDUTO010000124.1:0-12874 GCA_965370315.1 uncultured Melioribacteraceae bacterium | reverse complement strand
GTGGTGATGATGATGGAGTCGGCTTGATATTCCTCTGAATCAGTTTTAACTACAAAAGGCCGATTAGAAAAATCGACCTCTTTAATATTTTGTTCGATGATTTGCGTATCAAAACGCTCGGCTTGCTTTTTGAACAGCTGCATCAGATCCGGACCTTGAACGCCTTCGGGAAAGCCGGGATAATTCTCCACTTCAGTGGTGGTGGTAAGCTGGCCGCCAACTTCCGGACCAGTGAACATTATTGGCTTAAGCTCGGCGCGACCCGCGTAAATGGCTGCGGAATAACCGGCCGGACCGGAACCGATGATGATGAGGGGGTGGGTGGTCATAGTAGTTAAATTCGAAATACTAAATTAGAAATTCTAAAAAAATCTGAAATAAGAAATTCTAAATTCTAAACGTTTCTGATTTCTTATTTAGTGCTTCTTATTTGTTTAGAATTTCGTGCTTCGAATTTCGAATTTCTTTATACGTGTTGTTGTAATTTCTCCTTCATGGCCTCTTTGGTCATGGAGCCGGAGAATTGTTCAACGACATTGCCGCCTTTGAAAACTACGAAGGTGGGAATGGAGAGAATATTATATTTTTTCTCTCTCTAATTTTTGTATTAATACTTATTACATCTTGCAATGAAGAACCTATTGCACCTCAAGAAGAACACATACAGGCTAAAGGAATGGTTTTTTATTCATCAGGCATTGAAGTTGCTAGAATTGAGACAGGAAAAACTAACGATACTTTAACTGCACCAGTTGGAGGTTTATCAGATCACATTGAAATAAAATTTATTGGGGAAGATGAATTAGAGTTCTCACCAGCAGAGGATGCTCCTCAGAGCCTAGCATGGGAAATAGAGAACCCTTCAATAGCAGACATTTGGCAACATGAAGGTGAGGAAGGTGCATTTGAATTTCATTTAGAAGGACTGCTTGTTGGTGAAACTTCGATAGAATTTTTTGCAATGCACAATGATCATAGCGATTTTCGTTCTGGAAATATTCCTGTGAAAATTACAAATATTGATTCTTCATTTGGTAAACCAATCGGATTAGAAATTAGTGATGAAGATAGTGGAAGCAAATTAGTTTCAATTACAAATACTACTGTTATTGGAGAATTAAATGTATCAAAGACTGATACTACTAATCATTTAGAAGTTAATTTCTTTGATAGTTACAATAGGTTTTTTCAACCTGCTTCACCCCCACATACTTTACGTATAGATATTGATGATTCAAGTGTAGTTGAAATAACTGGTCAAGATGATGCAGAACCTTGGGCATTTAAAATTATTGGACTTAAAACTGGTTCCACAACAATTACATTAAATATTTTGCACGATGGAAATGTAGGAGCAAGTTTTGAACCTATTACAGTTAATGTTAATTAAAGATTATGGATTAAGTAGAACAATTACATTGCTAATTGTTCTACTCATATCTATTACCTCGTATGGACAAACCTCTAGTTTTATAGGTTTTGTATATAATTCTGAGACTAATGAACCAGTTGTAAGTGCAGCTGTTCAAATACTTGGGCTAGATAGATACGAAGTTGCTGATTTGGATGGCAAATTTATATTTAATAAAGTTCCAAAAGATAAATATAAGATTAGAATTACAAGTTTAGGATTTAATGAAGGATTATTTGACTTTCAATGTGACGTTGATTCAAGTAAGCGATTCTTTCTACTCACACCAAAATCGATTAAAATATCAACCATAACTGTTACCGAGCATAATTCACAATCTAAGTTTGATGATCTGCATGAGCTATCTAACGTAATAAAAGGGAAAGAGCTCCAAAAGGATTTGGGAATTACTTTAGCTTCAACTTTGAAAAATGAGACTGGGTTGGCAATGCGCTCTATGGGTCCTGCACCAGCTCGTCCTGTTATTAGAGGACTCGGAGGTGATAGAGTGTTAATTAGTGAAGATGGGGCTAAAACTACAGATCTTTCTGCTACTTCCCCGGATCATGCTGTTACGATAGAGCCATTCACAGTAGACAGAATTGAAGTAATTAGAGGTCCAAAAGTATTACTTCAAACTCCAACAACAATTGGTGGAATTGTAAATGTAATACGAAATGAAATACCAGAGGAACTTCACAATTCAATTAATGGAACTATTGGTGCATATGGAGAAACTGTAAACAACGGATATCTTGGCGCAGCAGTCGTAGAGGTGCCATTAGACCCAATTAATATCCGAGCCGAGTTGAGCAAAAGAAAAGCTGGTGACATTAGTACTCCAAATGGAGTGTTAAAGAACTCTTATTCTGAAAACTTGAATTACAGCATTGGTGGAAGTTACATTAGTGATTTCGGTTTTGTCGGAACTTCGTTCAGAAATTTTGAATTGGATTATGGTGTTCCTGGTGGTTTTGTTGGAGCCCATCCAAATGGTGTTGATATTGAGATGAAGAGATATCAGAATAATGTAAAGACACGAATAAATCTTCATGGTAGTAAACTTGAGCATATAGAAGCTCAACTTAGCAGAGTTTATTACAGACATAAAGAATTTGAATGCAATGGTTTACTTGGTGCAGAATTTAAAATTACTAATTATCTGGGAAACATCAATCTAGATTTTAAAGATTTCATAATACCCTCTAGCGGAATTATTGGAACTTCATTTGAAGTAAGAGACTTTGACGTTGGCGGTTTTGTTTTCACATCACCATCCACCTCTGCAAATATTTCTGGATATATTTTTGAAACTATCTCGCACAACAATTTTAATTTTGAGTTTTCTGGTCGATTTAATTATAACAGAATTACTCCAATTCAATCTAATCCAGATGCTAATATTGGTAATATAAGGGAACGAATTTTCAATACTTTTTCATTAAGTTTTTCAACTTTATATTCTATAACAAAGCACGTACATATTGGAGTGAATATAAGTAAATCTTCAAGAGTACCAACTATAGAAGAACTATTTTCAGAAGGTCCACATCTTGCAGCATACTCTTATGAAATTGGGAATCCAGATTTAGAAGATGAATATGGTATTGGTACAGAATTCTTTTTATATCATAAATTTAATAATCTATACATTAATTTAAATTTATTTAGAAATGATTTAGGATATTTTATTTTCCATAAGAATACTGGAGTGCTTGATGGTAGTACTTTGCTAATGAAATATCAAGCAATGGGAACATCTGCACTTTTTTATGGATCTGAAATTCAAGTGGAATATGAATTGATTAGAAATATAACATTTGAGACATCAGCAAGTTACACAAATGGAAGTTTCAAAAATAATGGAAATCCACTGCCTCAAATTCCGCCACTAAAAGGAATTGTAGGAATTGAATATTCTAATAATATTTTATCTTTTGGTATAAATGGAGAGTGGGCAGCATCGCAGAATAGAGTTGATGAATTTGAAGAACCCACTGATGGTTATTTTGTGCTTAATGGATTTGGACAATATGCAATTTCACAATCTGAGCTAATTCATACATTCTCTCTTTCACTCGACAATATTCTAAACAGAGAGTATAGGAATCATTTATCACGTGTAAAATCAATACTCCCAGAGGCTGGTAGAAATTTTAGGTTAACTTATAAGTTGTATTTTCATTAGTATCTAAGAGCAAGTAATTTCCTCGCTCTTAGATAAAATTGAATTATAAATCAAGAGGAACTGATGAGAATTTTCCAACAACATTTAATTGCCCACTTGGGTTATTAAAGAAATCACGAGTCTGCCCAGACATATCAAAAGTGCCTTCAATCTTAGTTGAACTTGAAGTAGTTATTTTAACTGTTCCTGATTCCATTTGATAAAATGTTGTATCATTTATTCCAAAAGCACCATAAAAATCATCTGCATTATAACCAATGTAATCATCATTAAAACTCACATTATATGTACCCACAGTAGGTAATGTTGATGATTGCTTCCACATCATAAGAGTATTTTCATAACTATCATCACTAATATTCTGTGACATCATAAAAGTGAAGACCGAATCATCTGCTGAAAAACCTGCAATTGATTGTGCGTCAAAAGAGTCCGAAAAATCGCCTGATAGAGTTATAGAGTTTGAACCTAATACCGCTTCAGTTACTGAATCTTCGCTACATGCAATAAAAGATAGTGAGATTGAAATAAGTAGAATTACTAAAAGTTTTGCTTTCATTTTTTCCTCGTTTTATTTGAATACTTTGAGTAATAAATTACTCAAAGTAAACTAATAATTAAAGTGAATATTTTGTGTTAAAATAATACTTCGCTTCGCTCAATTATTTTAACAGCAACATTTTTTTAACTGATGTAAATTCACCTACATTTATTTTATAAAAGTAAACGCCGTTGCTTAATGCAGATGCATTAAAACTAACTTTATAACTGCCTACCGCTTGGTTTTGGTTAATCAATGTTGTAATAGTATTACCAAGAATATCAAATACTTTTATTGATACATGAGATGCTGTAGGAATTTTATATGATATTACTGTTGTAGGGTTAAATGGATTAGGATAATTTTGTTCTAAAACATATTCTGTCGGAATTACATTCTCTAACAATTCCACATCAGTAAGCGTTGGTTGTATCTTGGTTATAAATGCATCTACATATCTATCATCACCAAGATCTGTTCTATAAACACCACTTGTTATAGGAAAATCTGACGATTTAGTTTCACCGGCAACAAAAATATTACCACCACTATCTAACGCAATAGAGTATGCATAATCTTCATTATTTCCTCCAAGATATGTGGAGTAAATCAATGCTGAACCTGTAGCATTTAACCCGGTTACGAATGCCTCATATTTAGTATTGCTTGCACTTGTTTGAAACACACCATCTGTTGTAGGAAAATTTGATGATTTAGTTTTTCCGGTTACAAAAGCATTTTTATTGTTATCTATTGCAATGGAGTAGATATAATCTCTACCATCTCCTCCAAGAAATGTTGAATAAATTAATGCTGTTCCATTAGAATTTAATTTTGTTAAGAAAGCATATAAATAACTACCTTTGCTTGTTTGAAATGCACCACTTGTTGTAGGAAAATTTGTTGAAGATGTAGTTCCTGCAATATAAGTATTATTTTCGCTGTCTATTTGAAGTGCATAAGCTCTATCAGCTTTTCCTCCTCCAAGATATGTGGAATAAACTAACGCTGTTCCATCCGAATTAAGTTTGGTTACAAATGCATCAGTATTATACTCATTAGCTATACTTGTTTGAAACGCACCATCTGTTGTAGGAAAATTTGATGATTTAGTAGCTCCTGAAACAATAGCATTGCCATTACTATCAATTACAAGTGAAGGTGAATAATCTTCATATTCTCCTCCAAGATATGTGCAAAATACTAAAGCACTTCCATCACTATTAAGCTTAGCTACAAAGACATCACCGTGACCAGACCCTTTCCCGCCAAAAGTTGTTTGAAACGCACCATCCGTTGTGGGAAGGTTTGTTGATGATGTAGTTCCTGCAATAAAAACATTTCCTGCGTTATCTAATGCAAGTGAACTTCCACCTTCATATTTACTTCCTCCAAAATATGTAGAAAACACCAAAGCAGTTCCATCTGCGTTTAGTTTAGTTATAAATGCATCTGTATCCCAACGCGTAGTGTCATATGCACCACTTGTTGTGGGGAAATCTCTTGAATCAGTAAATCCAGAAATATAAGCATTTCCATCATTATCGATAACAAGTGAGGAAGAGGCTTTTTCATTTCCACTTCCACCAAGAAAAGTGGAATAAACCAAATCAGTTCCATCACTATTTAGTTTGGTTATAAATATATCGTGAATAGTACTAATACTTGTTTGATATGCACCACTTGTTGTAGGGAAATTAGTTGAGCTAGTATAGCCGGCAATTATAACATTTCCATCTTTATCTACTTTAAGTGATTTGCCAATATCATTACTACCTGCTCCAAGAAATGTGGAATAAACCAATGGGTCAATAATTAGTTCTTTCTCTTTATTATAATTTTCTATAGCAAAACCTATTGTGCCGCTCTCTGTTTTCTTAAATAGAGTTTTTACTATTTGTCTTTTACCATTTCTATTTTCTTGATATGCTAATATATCTTGGTGCTTTACAATACCAAGCGAGGTTTCAATTTCCAGTTCACCTGCTTTGTTTATACTATAATTTTCTACACCTTCAAGTTCAATATTTATTTGTGATATATCAGCACCCGGTTTTACAATATAATCGTAACGGAGTAAGCCTTTATCGAAATAGTATTTTATATCAATTCCATTGTATAATTCTTTAACCGTTGCACCTTTATATAAACGGATATTACTTGCCCATTTGCTTTTGTCATTCCCGAGCAAGTAATTATAATAGCCATCTTGTTCAATATTACCAACAAATTGCTGAGAGGAATTATTGTTTTTAAAAAGGGACTTTACTACATGCCCTTTAACAGAAGAATTTTCGCTTTTATACCTTTCCTTTTCGTTCTCTGGTATTTTAAGCAAATTTTCTTCGCTGTAATTGCGTTCTATTTTATAATAGTCGTAAACAACACCGGCATCTGTTATCCAAGCATTCATACCATTAATTTTAACAAGATATTTTACTTCTTGAGACCATTGCCCTTGGTTCTCAATAAAATAATTTTCACTATTACCTTTTTGTAATAGTTCATTTGCTCCAAAGTTTGCAAATAGATTTGATGAAACAATTAAAAACAGTAATACTAACAGTTTACGCATACTTCCTCCGAGATTTTTTTTTAGATTTTATTTATTTGTTGTTGTTTCTTTGTTTTTTATTTGTATAAATATGTTGTTGTCTTTTTATTTATAGTTGGAACACTATTTTTCTTAGATGCGATAAATGTATATACTTTTGCGAGACGAAGATTTTTTCCTTTTCCATCAAAAAACAAAACATTAGCTGATTCTTTTGTGTTTTCAGCATGTGATATACCTTTTGTATCAAAACTTTTTGAAATAGCATACAAACGATTATTACGAAGCAAAACTTCAAAGTTTTTTTCCATTCCATTTTCAGTTATTTTGCTTTTGTATCCGTTAAAAATGCCTTCATTAAGTTTAAGAGAATCACTATACACCCATCCGGTAAATTTATTTTCCGATAACAATTGTTTTATTTTAAAAAGTGGGAAATTGTATGGATAACTCATACCCTCTTCTATTTTGTTTTTTGCGGTTTTCCCTTTTAGTTGTTTATACGAAGTATAAACGGCAATACACGAATCACCATTCCAATTTAAATCGGCTTTTATTTCAAATTCTATTTCACGGTCTTTTATTAATGGATGAATAATTAAAAGTAGATTATTATTAACAAAGCTAGAAGGTTTTGCCGAAATATTATTTATTGCATTTTCAATATTTTCTTTGCTATCGTAAGATTGGGCATAACTACAAAATGCTATGCCTAACGTAAGAATTATCAATTTTATCATTTTTGCCTCGTTTATTATATTTAACTGTTTTAATCATGTATTGAAAAACTTCATCTATTTATTAGCTGCTTTCAATTATTGAGGAAGAAGACTGGAAGTCTTTCAGCAGAAATATAGTTTATTAGCCAATGTAATTTCAATTATTCAACTGTAATTTCAATTTTTATTACACCTAAAGCATTTTCAATATCTGTTCCTCCGTTTTTAAGTAAAAAATATTCTACAGTGTGATATTGGTTTTCTAAAGCCCCTGCAGGTATTCCATCTGTAAAAGGCGATTCCATAGTTGTGCTTGCGTACATTCCATTATCACGTCCATCAAAGCGTGTCATTATCCAACAACCTTTTGCATTTACCATATCGGCATCAAAACTGATTTCTACACTTAATCCTTCGCCTTGTTTAACTGTAATTTTATTTGTAGTTGGTTTTACCAGTTTAAATTTATAATCTACTTTATAATTTGGGTCTTTCATTTTTATGCGGATAATACTTTTTTCGGAAATGGTGGTATACTCCATATAAGAGACCTTATTTTTATCATCTAAGATTAGTATATATCCTTTTAAATCGTCAAAAGATTTTTCTCTAACAAAAAACCACATATTGTCCTTTTTATAAAAAGTTTTTAGTTCAATATCTGATCTGCTAACTGGTGCTAGGTCGTCTAATACATATTGGAATAATCTAGCATCTTCTTTAGTTTTTATCGTATATTTTTTTTGTAAACTTTTTAAGAATAATGGCATTTCGAGAAGTTTATTAACCGAAGATTGTTTTATATACTCATTATTATTGGAAACAAGCATAAAAGAATGACGAGAGGTAGAAGTACTCTCGTCTTCATATTTTTCTGTAATCTCTAATGCACATTTATTTATCAAAATAGAAGATATCTTATTTACAGAATAAAAATTAAGCGGCGATTCTTCAAAAGTATAATTAGCCCTATCAAGTATATAGCGATGCATAAAAGCACTATCCTTTTTAGAAACAATAGCCTTTTCGGAATTCGTATTCCGTATTATTTCTCTTGATTTTAGAAGTATTTCAGGCAATTCCTTTTTTAATTCATTTTCGTAAACCACCATAGATATTTGACCTTTCTTATCTGTGGTAATTACATAAGCCTTAATATCATCAAAAAATTTAGATCTAATAAAGTACCAAATATTATCTTCTTTAAAGAAACCTAAGCCTAGTTCATTATCCATTAATGTTAATATCGTTTGAAAGGCTACACCATCTTCTTCGGTATTTAATTTAAACTTTTTAGATTTTATACTTTCTATAAACTCACTTGATGCCAGCATATCGCTTTTATACCTAAAAGCTGTAAGTTTATTCCCAGATTTTATAAAGTATTGCTCTTGGATTGTACAATACCCATTATCATCAGTATAAAATATTAATTCGCTTTCGATAATATCTGATGCTAATACTTTTTGCGATGTACTGTTAACCATTAGTTTATTAGAGTATTTTACAGTGCTTTCTAAATAATCATTGATTTTTGTTTGCTCTACATTGTTTTGAGCAAAACTAATACTTGTTAAAAACAAAAATATTGATAGCAATGTTATGCTCTTAATTAGGTTTCTATTTTCCATTATAATCCCTATTTATTATCTAAATAATTTCAACAAACTTTTAACTAAAATTACATAATTCCATCTGTATTATATTTTAAGTCATATATAAATATATCGTCATTCGTTTTAAATATGTCTAAACGAATGACATAACTTTTTTTACCAAAGGAGATTTTAAATTTTATTTTACTACATTTTAGGTTAGTTATTTCAAATCTTATTTCATTAAATACAAGTTCAGGAAACTCGCCATTTTTCATATTAATACTATCTCTTTTTGCTTCTTCTAACACAGAATTAAAACCCATTATTGCCCCATTTATGAAATTTTCTGCTTTTTCTTCTTTTAGCTCTTGCTTTATCTCTTTTTCCATTGGTGTACTTACACCCATACCATTTATCAACTTTTTCATTCTATCTTCGGTGGCACAATAGGTTAAAAATGCATCTGAATCGCCATTTTGGATAGTTTTAAAAACTACCTTTGCTAATTCATTTTCACTTTCAAAGTTTTGAGCAACTTTTTTAGATTCTGTTTCACTTTGAGCAAAACTAATACTTGTTAAAAATAATAACATTGATAGCAATGTTATGTTCTTAATTATTTTTCTGTTTTTCATAATAATTTCCATTTTTGTGTGTATTGTTTTGTGTCAAAAATTTATTCTTGTTCTAATTGAAACCTTTGCATAATCTAAAAACCGTTGTCATTTCCGCATGTTCTTAGCGGAAATCTCTCTAATAGACATAGATTCCGTGTAGAAACATCACGGAATGACAGCCTTTGTGGGGTTATGCAAAGCTTTCTAATTGATAATATTTAATTGTTTCAAATTTTATTTTGTTCATTTAACCACAATTAATCACCACCACTATTAAAAAGCCCTTTTAACAAATTTTTAGCATTTTCTGACTCTTCGCTTCCATCATCTGGAATTTGGTTTTCGATGTTAACTACTTTCTTTCCTTTTGGTAGTTCGAATAAAGTAAAGGGAACATCTTCGGTAAGACTTAAACTAACAGGCTCGTAATTAATAGTAATGCCCATTACAGTTACAACTGCTTTTAAGCTTAAATTCTTCCATGCCCATGATTTTCCAATACCTTCCCAAACATCACATGTTTTACCTAAAAGAACTTCTGTTCCTGTTTTTTTGTAACCAAGTTGTTTCAGGGTGGCAATACTCATATTTTCAACTTGTTTGGCTGTGTAATTCTCCTTTTCCCAAGTTGCAGCAATATCACTGGTCATTTTTGTTACTATATTTTCATTTTCTTCCCATTCGTATATAACGGAACCAATCGTTAAGGTCGTTTTATTTGTTTCGGTTGATATACCAAATATTTTAGTTACTGTTTTTTCAATTTTAACTTCTTTATATCCAAAATAGTCCCAGTAGGTAATTAGCGTTCCTGATGAATTACCCTCTATTTTTTGTACCAGTTTGCCTGATTCCTGATAATATTTTTGATATTTTTGTGCGTGAACACTTACTGTAAAAAGAACTAAAAAAAAACTTATACTTGCAATTTTTTTAATATTTAACATTATTTTCCTCTTATATTTACTTTAAATATGGTAAACTTCTTTATTTAAATTTTACCGTTTCAATCATGTATTGAAAAACTTCGTCAAGTATTTTTTTCTCTGTTTCCATTTCTTCTAGAGAAATCTGTAACTCAGAAACCTCAAATACTGCTGCTTTGTTATCATGCATAATTAGATAGCCATAAGTCCAAAAATTTGTTTCAGAATCAGCTTTTATTTTGTACATTATAGAAAACTTGCCTACTTCATAATCACCAATTGTTGCTTTTGTAAATAGTTCTTCTGAAAATTCTTTATAGCGTTCAGGTATTGGTGTGTACTTGTTGTTGTATTTTTTATATTGTTCATCAAGGTTACCTTCAAAATTAGATATGCTGGTCATTTTAGAAAAATGCTGACCATTATATCTTACTCCTGGAACAAACATATCATTATCAGTACGATTGCGGTCAATATCCACATCCTGATTTTTTCGAAATCCTTTACCTGAATAGGGTAAATATATAACCTTAAATTTTTTATAGTTTTCAATTTTGGAAAATGTGACCCCAAATTTTTCAACCTCAAGAAACTTTTTTTCTTCCTTAGTAGTAGTGGTAACAGATTTTTTTGTCGATTTTTTTGATGTAATTCCTACTGAGTCTTCAATTGAGCTTTGTATTGAGTTTTTTATTGATCCGCACGATACAAGTAGAAGAGCCAATGTAATAATTACAAAATAATTTGTTTTCACGATAGTTTTTAATAGTTTCATTTTCTTCCTTTTTTTTATGAAAAATTGTCTCGTTTCAATTAGCATTTTTAATTTCAAATATCAGATTATTTGCTTCTATAGCTCTTGTCTAATTTAGAATTGCTATAAACTGCATACTTCTTCTGTAAGTTAGATGTAATAAATCTTCCTAGATTTAGATTCCGAAGAGAACACCAACTTTAACATTTAAGTATTCTTCACCACCTATCGTGTATTTATTATCACCCATCAAATCAACTTTTGTACTTATGCTTTTTCTAATGTCAGCACCAATATTCAAACCAATTTATGAGCCACTAGATTCAAAGGTTGATGCAGGTATGGAGTATCCACCAAATCCTTCATAAGTTTCTATATCAAGTTTGAAACTCCAGAATGTAGCATTAAGTCCAGCTAAACCATAAAGTTCTAAACTATTTTAGAGCTAAATATATAGTGAGCGTCGAAGTCTAAAGCATAGCAAGAGATATTATCTTTTTCCAAGAAGTAAGTAAAGAAACTAGCTCCTTCAATTTTTTCAGAAAATTGATACACTCCTCCGCCATAAAACCCGACAGTGCTTATTTCGGTACCATAAGCAAGTCCACCACCAACTTCGGCTTATATCCGTAAAATAATATTGTTGCAGTCTTTAAAGTTTTCATATTTTTCTCATTTATTATTGATTAAATGAATGTGGGAAACTAAATTTAAATCTAAACATATATTGAAATGATGAGAATTCGCAATTAACTAATTAGGATATGTAAACAATTGCCGAGTATTAGTTACTATCTTCATGTTCAAGTGAATCGAAGTATTTAAAAGGGATGCTTTTTGTCGACTGGAGACTGGATTTTTTTTACCATTGGTCATAAATTAACATGCCGCCATCATACTTATCAAAATGATGAATATAATTGAGGTTTACAAGATAGGATTGGTGAACACCCATAAAACCATGACCAACAAATAATCTATCATATTTTTTTATTGGTTCCGAAACCAAAATGCTACTGCCGGTGTTCAAGAAAAAGATTGTATAATTATTATCTTAAGCACAAAAAAGTATATCTTTGACATTAGCCACATGAATTTTTTCTGCAGTTACTAGTACATTTTTTTTAGCTCTGGAAATGCACTATTAAAATTAGAAAATATCGCATCAAATTTAAGGGCGTAATTTTTATCAATTTTTTAATTAATAAGTTTATTAATAGTTTGTTTTAGTTCAGAAGTTTTGAACGGTTTTAATATAAAAACAAGTACTAAACTTAATAGCACGAATCGCGTGTTCTTGAAAAGCAGTAATAAAAACTACTTTAAACTTTTTATAGTCAATTTGTTATAGTACATCAAATCCGGTTCCCCAATAATATCAATAACAAAAATATAAGGTCGAGGTTTCTCAAAGCGATAACTTCAACCGCCTCAGTTTTAATTAGCACCTAAATTGAGAACAAATTTAAAATGCTTGCCCTTAAGCTCTCACTCCACAAATAGTGTAAACCTTTATAAGAAGTACAACTACCTCAAGTTTGAAGGCACATATTCAGAGATATCTAA
>CBDUTO010000123.1:0-13125 GCA_965370315.1 uncultured Melioribacteraceae bacterium | reverse complement strand
GAATTTTTCGTTCAAGGTTTTTTTGAATTTTTTCTCTAGCTTCATCCCAAAAGTGGAATTCTCTTTTCCAACTTACAAATGAAACACCTGTAAGTTTTTTATCTTTCTCAGAATAATGAACATATTCTATATCAACTTCTGGATGTTCATATAAAAATTCTGTCTCGTAATCTTTTTTTAGATCATATTTTATAAGGGCTGTTCTATCACTTTTTTCATTCGAAAGAACATATATATTCTTGTTATCAGCGCTAAAAAGTATTGGCTGGAATATAGTTCTGAAATTTGTTGTTTTAATCTCTTTGAAGTTTTTGCTCTCCTTCTCTCTGTAGAGCACACTATGATTTACACCATCAGTTGAAAGAGCAATACGAAGTTTCCCATTGTTATCTGTTAACCACGAGGTAATGTTACCCGGATTTTGACCAATTGTTTTTTTCTTGCCAGTTGATAAATTATAACGATATACATCATAAAGTCGAGGGTCTCTCTCGTTTGTCTGAATAATTATTTCATCATCAAATTCTGGCAAAGTATTAATTACATACGCATTCGCTTTTTTTGAATCAGTTAATTCCATATTACTTTTTTTATCAAGAGAGATGCAGACTAGAGAGCTATTGTCGTTATTGTATTTATCAATTGAGTAAACAATCTTTGAATTATTAACCCAAAAAATATATTGTATATCTTGCTTAACTTCCTTTGTTATTTGAGTCTCTACATCAGAAGAAAGATTTTTCACAAAAATGTTTAATCTATTCTTCCACGGCTTTAGATAGGCTAAATTATTTCCATCAGGTGAGAGTTCAAACTGTGTGTTTTTAGGATTTTTAAAGAAATCCTTAATTGGTATAGTTTCAGTCTCGTATCCTTGTTTCTGACATCCAACAAAAATAATGAGTAGACCAAACAGCACTGTTTTTGTAATTTGTTTCATCCTTTCCGCACAGTATATTTAAGCAATATTTTTAGACGCAGTAATATAATATAAGTTCCAACTCTATTTAAGAAGCTAAATAATAGTATTAATTAAAATTTCTTAAACTCTAATTTATCACTTCCAATATAATCTACAGATACAGAATCCCCATTTTTAAATTTATTAAGCAATAACTCTGTTGATAGCGGATTTAAAACATATCGTTGAATTGTTCTCTTTAGTGGTCTAGCACCATATGCAACATCGTAACCTCTATCTAACAAGAATCCTTTTGCTGTTTCAGAAAAATTTATTTTAATATTTTTATCTTGTAGTAACTTTTCAACATTCTGCAATTGTATTTCAATAATTCCAGTAAGTTCCTTTTTAAGCAACGGTTTAAATAAAACAATTTCGTCAATTCTATTTAGAAATTCTGGACGGATATTTTGTTGTAACAAATTCATTAAACTAATTTTAACATCATCCATTACAGAAGATAAATTCCTTTCATTTAATCCAATCATTTTTTCTTGAATTAAATGCGAGCCAATGTTTGAAGTCATAATAATAATTGTGTTTTTAAAGTTTACAGTTCTACCTTGGTTATCGGTTAAGCGTCCATCATCCAAAACTTGAAGCAAAATATTAAAAACATCTGGATGAGCTTTTTCTATTTCATCCAATAACAGAACTGAGTATGGTCTTCTGCGAATAGCTTCTGTTAATTGTCCACCCTCTTCATATCCAACATATCCTGGAGGTGCTCCAATTAAACGCGAAACTGAATGTTTCTCCATATATTCGCTCATATCAATGCGTACCATTGCATGGTCGTCATCAAAAAGTAAGTTTGCTAGTGAACGTGCCAACTCTGTTTTGCCTACTCCAGTTGTGCCAATAAAAATAAATGAGCCAATTGGACGATTTATATCCTGCAACCCAGCACGCGAGCGTCGTATTGCATTTGCCACAGCTGTTACTGCATCGTCTTGCCCAATAACACGCTTGTGAAGTTCATCTTCCATTCTCACAAGTTTGCTACGTTCACTCTCTAACATTTTGTTTACAGGAATTCCAGTCCACTTTGCAACAACTTCTGCAACGTCTTCTGCTTCCACTTCTTCTTTTAGTAGCTTCTTGTTCTTTTGGATATCTACCAAACTTTCACTCTCTTTTCTGAGTGAAGCCTCTAACTCAACAATTTTACCGTAACGTATTTCAGCTACCTTGCCAAGATCCCCTTCACGTTCAAATTTATCTGCGAGAATTTTTGTTTCTTCAATTTCACTCTTTATCTTTCTAATCTTCTGAATTTTTCCACGCTCGAGTAACCAATGACTTTTTAACACATTTCGTTTTTCATCCAACTCAGCAAACTCAACGCCAATTTCGGCAATTCTAGTTTTTGATAAATCATCCTTTTCACGTTTAAGAGCTTCACGTTCAATTTCTAATTGTTGGATTTTTCTCTCAAGTTGATCAAGTTCCTCCGGCATTGAATTAATTTCAATTCGCAATTTAGATGCCGCTTCATCAATTAAATCAATTGCTTTGTCTGGAAGAAATCTATCGGTTATATATCTATTGGAAAGTTGAACAGCTGCAACAAGGGCTCCATCTTTAATTCTCACACCGTGATGAACTTCGTATTTATCACTTAATCCGCGAAGAATTGAAATTGCATCTTCTTCATTTGGCTCAGAAACAAGAATTGGTTGAAAACGTCTTTCGAGAGCAGCATCTTTTTCAATATACTTTTTATACTCTTTTAGCGTTGTTGCACCAACTGCATGAAGCTCTCCTCTAGCTAATGCGGGTTTCAGAATATTTGCAGCATCCATTGCTCCATCTGTTTTACCTGCACCAACAAGTTGGTGAATTTCATCAATGAACAAAATTATTTCACCGTTGGAGTTTTGAACTTCTTTAATTACTGCTTTAAGTCGTTCCTCAAATTGACCACGAAATTGTGCACCAGCAACCAAAGCACTCAAATCAAGTGAAATTATTTTTTTGTCTCTTAAGTTATCTGGAATGTCTCCCAAAATAATTCTGTGTGCTAATCCTTCTGCTATAGCCGTTTTACCAACTCCGGGTTCACCAATGAGAATAGGATTGTTCTTTGTCCGACGTGAAAGAACCTGAAGAACACGACGTATTTCATCGTCACGACCAATAACAGGATCAAGTTTCCCAGATTTAACAAGTTCGTTTAAATCTCGGCCATATTTTTTTAGTGATTGATATGTCTCTTCTGGATTTTGAGAAGTTACCCTTTGATTTCCACGTATATCTTTTAATGCTGAGAGAATTGATTTTTTCGAAATTCCATTTTTATTTAATAACTCTCCAACCTCATTGTTTGCTTCAGCAATTGCAATTAAAATGTGTTCTGTCGAAATATATTCATCGGTTAAAGTTCCAGCCTCGTTTGCCGAATCATCCAATAGCTGTGCAGTTGTTTGAGACATTTGTTGGTTCCCAATTCCGGCACCAGTTATTTTGGGCTTTCGCTCAAGCATCTCACCAACTTTAATTCTTAGTGAATCTACGTTGGATGCAACTTTCTGAATTATTGCGACAGCTACGCTATCATTATCCTGTAAAAGTGCTGCAAGAATATGTTCTGGATCAACAATTTGATTATTATAGTTCTGTGCAACTTCAATTGAACTTTGAATTGCTTCCTGCCCCTTAACCGTAAATTTATTTAAGTCTATAGCCATTTTATTTACCTCTTAAAATCTATTTATAAATATAACGTTTATATTGAATTTTTATCAATTAGATGAAAAAACAATTAAACTAGATGGTTATTAGATTTAAAACAATAACTTTAGTTGAAGATAATTCCTATTTTTAATAAACAAAAAAAATCATTAAATGGAATTTGAATTATGAAAAAAATCATACTCTTATTGTTAATTCTTCTTGTTGTTACAACATTTTCTCAAAATCAAAATCCGAAAAGAGAACTTAGAGGTGCATGGATTGCAACTGTAGTAAACATTGATTGGCCTCTTGGAAAAAATAATTCGACAGAAATACAGAAGCAAAATTTGATAAATCAACTAGATTCACTGGCAGATGCTGGAATGAATGCAATCTTTTTTCAGGTAAGAACAGAGTGCGATGCATTGTATAAATCTAATTACGAACCTTGGTCGCATTGGTTAACAGGTGTGCAGGGTAAAGCTCCAGAGCCATTTTATGACCCACTTCAATTTGCAATAACTGAATCGCACAAACGAGGAATGGAGTTGCACGCATGGTTTAATCCGTATCGTGCAGTTCGTGATACAGCTATTTATAAATTGGATGAAAACCACGTTGCCGTTCAACATCCCGAGTGGATAATTAAATCAAAGAAATTCAAAATGCTTGACCCTGGTTTGCCAGAAGTTAGGAATCATGTTTTAGACGTAATGAATGATGTGTTAGTTAATTATGATATTGATGGAATTCACTTTGATGATTATTTTTATCCATACGGACCAAAAGTTTCTAACGAGGACTCTCTCACATACCTCAACCACAGCCGAGGGATTACAGATATTGATGATTGGCGTAGAGACAATATTAATTTGCTTATGAAGGAAATATACGAAATTGTAAAAGCTAAAAAGCCATATGTTAAATTTGGAATATCTCCTTTTGGAATTGTTAAAAATGAATACACTAATACAAATGGATTTAATTCATTTGATGTAATTTATTGCGATCCGTTAAATTGGTTAGATAACAAAATTGTAGATTACATTACACCGCAAGTCTATTGGGAAATAGGGCATGATAAAGCAGACTATGCAAAACTTGTCCCTTGGTGGTCAAAAATTACCACAGAAAGACATTTGTATATTGGACAATTCTCAAGCAAAATGGCGGCACCTGATTACGATAAGAAGAAAAGTGAAATTGGAGATCAAATTCGTTTAAACAGAAGTTATCCCAATGTGCTTGGCTCTGTTTATTTTTCTGCAAAATCGATAACACGTAATTGGAGTGGGCTTGCAGACTCGATGAAAAATACTTGGTACAAAAACATTGCACTTCCACCTATTATGGAATGGATTGATTCAATTCCTCCAATAAAACCAGAGAATGTTCATGTAGTTGAAACAACATCTGGATTATTAATTAATTGGAATTTGCCAGATGCGGCTAGAGATGGTGAGTTCCCACAATATTATCTCGTATATAAATTTAATTCCACTGACGAAGTTAATTTGGATAAGCCTCAAAATATTGTTACTAAAATACTTGGCAAAAATACTAGCTATTTTAATTTGAATGAAAAAGAGTATAATTGCGTATATGTAATTACTTCGGCTGATAGATTGCACAATGAGAGCGAAGGGGTTGTATTGGAAATTTCGAATTAATACTTTGTAAAGATAAAACCTAAGTGTTTGTCATTGCGAGCATCTTTTGCGAAGCAATCTGTGAAAGATTGCCACGTAGTCAAAAGCAGACTCCTCGCAATGACAGCACTTAAATATTTTTTAAATCTCAGCCCCAAGACCTTTGATTTGATAAACGGTTTTAATTTCTTTTTTACTGTGTTCGCAATCTTCCTTTTTACTATGCTCTTCACCTTCTTCCGTGTGGTCTCCATCTGAACATTCTGCTCCACTTTCAACTTCAAAGGAGTAAAATTCACCCTCAACTAAAGCTGTTTTTCCTTTTGCTTCCATAGGGAAAACAATTACACCATCTTTTACTTTTACACGGATCGATTCAAATTCTTTGTCGCTTGCCAACTCAATCCAACATCCTCTTTTAGCACAGACATTTAATACAGTTCCTTCAACAAGAACTTTTTTGCCTTCATAGCTTCTAGGATTTTCTAAAATTTCTGATACTTTAACTTTCTCAGTAGACGTAATATCTTTACCATATTTTTTTGCATCGTCAGCAAATAAATTTAGACTCAATAAAACTGTAAAAACAAATAATAAAATATATTTCTGCATTCTAATTCTCCTGTTAGTATTTTTATTTTTTAATTATAAGTCGACTAAAATAAGAGCATTTGTGTTATTTCGCAAATGTAAATAAAATGAACAGAAGAAAATTTATTAAAAATAGCGCTTTGGCGACAGGTTCTTTTTCAATTGCTGGAATGAATAATATTTATGGAAATAACCCTAAACAACTTTCACCAATAGAAAAAACAAAACCCAATCGTTTAAAGAAAGGGGATACTATTGGACTTATTGCTCCTGCTGGATATATCTCAGAAGGCGCATTAAAAGAGGCAATTGAGAATGTTGAAATCCTTGGGTTCAAACCATATTACACTGAACGAATTAAATCAAAATATGGTTATCTTGCAGGAAAGGATGATGTTAGGGCTGAAGATTTAAACCACATGTTTACAAATGATAAAGTTGATGGAATCTTTTGTGTGCGTGGTGGATATGGTGCTGCAAGAATGCTTCGTGAAATAAACTACGATGCTATTAAGGCAAATCCCAAAGTCCTTGTTGGATATAGTGATATCACGGCACTTCACTATGCAATTTATTCGCAAACTGGATTAGTAACATTTCACGGTCCTGTTGCAACTTCAACATTTAATGAATTCTCTATTGATAATCTTGTGAAGACAGTAATGAATCCACAATCCAAAACAGTTTTTACTCCGGCTGATGATAGTGATAGAGGAAGTGACTTTGATATTTATACAATCCGTGAAGGAAAAGCCACTGGTGAATTAATTGGTGGAAATCTTAGCTTGGCAGTTACTTTTCTTGGAACTCCATACGATGTTGACTACAAAGGTAAAATACTTTATCTCGAAGAGATCGATGAAAAACCATACAGAGTTGATAGAATGTTAACACACCTTTTTCAAGCTGGCAAGTTGGAAGAAATTGCTGGAGTAGCTCTTGGCATTTTTAGAAAATGTGATGCAAAAGTAGGTTCAGCAAAAGGTGAACAGACTCTTTCGTTAAAAGAAGTTCTTTACAATAAATTTTATGATCTTGGAGTACCAGTAATTTATGGTCTCTCATTCGGTCACGTTGAGAACAAATATACAATTCCATTTGGAATAAACGCAGAACTTGATGTTCAAAAACAGACATTAACTTTAACTGAGCCTGCAGTTTTATGAGTAACAACTTAGACATAATAAACAATATTTTTCTTGATGCTGGATACTTGATACTGTATTCTAAAATATCACTTTTCGATTCAGAGTCCGACACCCGAAACTTGAAACTTGTAACTCGCGATTCACGACTTACGATTCGCGATAATTCATTAATCACAGACCGTGTCTCTTCCTTCTTTCCTCTCACTTCTAACCTCTCTTGCTCTTGCCATGTTTGCTAAAATAGTATTTCCACTTCCGTTTAGGAATGCGTTCACATATTCAATTCCAGAAGGATTGGAAGAGTTGGTATTTGTTGGAGTGCGTGTTGTCGTTCCATTTGGCAAAAGGACACTTACTGGATTTGTAATTGCTGTAGTTGAAGAAGCTGAAACCAAATATGAAATTAAACCAATTCGTGATGTTCTTGATACAACTTCAATATTTGGGGAAGAAGAATTGCAATTTTACAAATGGGTAAGTGAATACTACATAAGTTCACTTGGCGAGGCATTGCGAAACTCAGTTCCTTACGGACTTGAAGTTGAATCCAAGAAGAAAGTTGTTGCAGACATGGATTTTTGCTTCGAACTTTACAAAGAGGAGAAAAACAAAAATTCCACTCGTGCAAAGATTTTGGATTTATTAAGTCAGAAAGAAACTTACACATTTTCACTTTTGCAAAAACTAGTTAAGAAAAAATCGATCTACTCAATTGTCAATACGCTTGAAAAAAAAGGTGCTCTGTCGTTAATAAATGAAATTGAAGATGCAAAAGTAAAAGTAAAAAAGATTAAGCACATAAAATTGAATAAGGGCATTGATGACGTTTATGCCGCTTTGCCTGAGATAGAAAAGAGATCTACTAAGCAAGTAATTGTTTTAATGGAACTACTTTCTGCTCCAGAAGATGAGTTTCCACTAGCACAATTGTTGAAAAAAACCAATTCAAATCAATCATCGGTAAACTCTTTATTCAAAAAGGATTTAGTAGATATATTTTACAAAGAGGTTGAACGAAAATTTTTAGAGTCTTATAATGAAGAGAAGAAGAACATAAAACTAACTTCCGATCAAAAAAGAATTGTAGAAAAGGTTTCAAAAAACATAGAATCAAAATCGTTTAAGACGTACTTGTTGCACGGAGTTACAGGGAGTGGAAAAACACAAGTCTACATTGAGCTAGTGCGAAAAGCATTAGATAGTGGAAGAAATGCAATTGTGCTAGTTCCAGAAATATCACTTACTCCACAAATAACTACTCGGTTTTACAATGAACTAGGTGAATCTATAACAGTTATGCACAGCCGAATGTCGCTCGGGGAACGTTACGACGCTTGGCGTGGAATTATAAATGGCAAATACCGTGTGATTATTGGTCCTCGTTCGGCTCTATTTGCTCCAGTAAAAAACATTGGAATAATTATAGTTGACGAAGAGCACGATGGAAGCTATAAGCAATATGATATTGTTCCAAAGTATAATGCCCGTGATGCAGCTGTGGTTAAAGCAAGCATGAATAAAGCCCCTATTTTGCTTGGCTCTGCAACTCCTTCTATTGAAAGTATGCACAACGCACTTAACAAAAAATATGAACTGCTTGACCTGAAAAACAGAATAGATGATGCGAAACTTCCTAAGGTGAAGCTGGTTGATGTCTCCTATGAGCAAAAGATAAAAAAAATGGATGGTGCTTTTTCGAAAGCATTAATTGATAAAATAAACGACCGTTTGCAAAAAAATGAGTCTGTAATTATTCTACAAAACAGACGTGGATTTGCAACACAAATTTACTGTGAAGATTGTGGTGAAATCGAGATGTGTGAAAACTGCTCAGTCTCAATGGTGCATCATATAAACAAGAATATGCTACAATGCCACTATTGTGGAAACACAAAACCTGTTCCCAAAGCGTGTGTTAAGTGTGGTTCGCTTTCACTCAAATTTTTTGGAACTGGTACCCAACGCGTTGAAGATGAGTTACTATACAATTTTCCAGATGTTAAAATTGAACGAATTGATTCCGACACACTTAATAGAAAAGGTAAGCTTGGGGAAATTCTTAATAGATTCAAAAGTGGTGAAACCCAAATTCTTGTGGGGACACAGATAGTTGCGAAAGGATTAGACTTCTCAAACGTAACTCTTGTGGGAGTTATTTCTGCAGAAACAACTTTGTGGATTCCAGATTTTAGAGCTGATGAAAGAACATTTCAATTACTCACTCAAGTTTCCGGCAGAGCTGGAAGAAGTTCCATAGAGGGAGAAGTCCTTATTCAAACACAAAATCCATCTCACTTTGTTCTCCAAAAAGTAGTTGCGAATGATTACCACTCATTTTATAAAAACGAAATTAAACTTCGCGAAGAGAGCGAATATCCACCATTTACAAGAATCTGCACAGTTGAAACTAAAGATGATAGCGAGCATAAAGCACGCGGAGCATTAAACGATTTCTATAATGTTTTAATTAAAAAAGAAGCTTCACTTTCAATCTCTGTTCCACAGCCTGCAATGATAGCACGGATTAAAGGGAAATATAGATTCAAGATATTAATCAAAAGTCAAAAATCAATTGATCCTAGCGGAAAATATCTGCGTGATGCCGTTCTTGAAACGTTTATAGAATACAACCAACGCTCAAAGTTTAGCGACATAAAACCAATTATCGATATGGATCCACAAAGCACAAGCTAAGAGAGTGTTTTTATAATATAGACAATTATATTTTGTTTTTAATATGCTTTTTTTGTACGTTCTAATTGTACAAATGGAGATTAAAATGCAAACTGTGGCAGTAAGCAATTTTAGAGCAAAAATAATGACATTTCTTAAAGAAGTGGAGAATGGCGCAAGCATAACAATAACTTCAAGTGGTAAAATAGTCGCAAAACTTGTCCCACCAGATTTCACAAAAATGAGTGCCAAACAAAAACTCAAAGAAATTGGAGCAAATGCAAAAATAGTTGACATAATTTCACCGATTGATGAGACATGGAGTGGTAAATATTGATTATGCTTGACACACATATTATAATCTGGAATGCAATAAAACCTGAACATTTGAGTAAGAAAGCAAAAAATGCTATTACTACTGCAAACAAAACTGACGGAATAATTATTTCCGATATCTCCTTTTGGGAAATAGCAATGCTCATTAATAAAAAACGGTTAGAGATAGAAATTCCATATTTAGAATTTATTGGTTTAATTAGGGCTTCAAATAATTTTCAAATAAAAGAGATTACTCCAGAAATTGCAGAGCTATCAACAAAATTTCCAGCTGAAATTAATTTGGACCCAGCCGATAGAATAATTTGTGCCACATCTATATTATCTAATGCTCCATTGGTAACAGCTGATTCCAACTTGAGAAAAAGCAAATTAGTAAAAACCATTTGGTAACAATTGCTTTGCTAAAGCTTTCCTATTTGGCTATTTTTATTAATTGTATTAAAAGTTAATGTTAGCTCAATAAGTTATAAGGATTTAGCAAATATGAAATATCCATTTGCAGAAGTTGAAAAGAAGTGGCAAACTACGTGGGAAGAGAATAAGACCTACAAAACAGATTTAACCGATTTAGAAAAAGCACTCTACACGCTAGTAATGTTTATCTATCCTTCCGGATCAAAACTACATATTGGACATTGGTATAATTATGCACCAACAGATAGTTGGGCTCGTTATAAAAAAATGCGTGGATTTAATGTTTTTGAGCCAATGGGATACGATGCTTTTGGTCTTCCAGCAGAAAATTATGCAATTAAGACAGGAATTCATCCACAAGATAGCACATTCAAAAATATAGATGACATTCGTGAACAATTGAAAACAATGGGCTGTATGTATGATTGGGATGCGGAGTTGATGACTTGCGTTCCAGAATATTATAAATGGAATCAGTGGTTGTTCATCCAACTATATAAAAAAGGGTTAGCATATAGAAAAAATGCTCCAGTAAATTGGTGCCCTTCTTGTCAGACTGTACTCGCCAATGAGCAAGTTCAAGCTGATGGAACATGTGAACGATGCGAAACAATGGTTGAGCGCAAAAATTTAACTCAATGGTTTTTCAAAATCACAAATTATGCCGATGAACTTCTTGATGGATTAAAAACAATTGATTGGCCTAGTAAAACTAAACTTATGCAAGAGAATTGGATTGGAAAAAGTTTTGGAACAGAAGTTAAGTTTGGCGTAGTTGGGCATGAGGATAAAGAAATTCGAGTTTTCACAACCCGTCCAGACACACTATTTGGAGTATCCTATGTTGTTCTTGCTCCTGAGCTTGATTTAGTTCAAGAACTCACAACAGATGAACACATAGCAGATGTAAATAATTATATCGAATCAATAAAATCACTTTCTGAGATTGAGAGAACTTCAACAGTAAAAGAGAAAACAGGTGTACCTACTGGAGCGTATGCAATCAATCCAGTTAATGGCGAGAAAGTTCCTATTTGGATTGCTGATTATGCACTTGCTAATTATGGAACTGGTTCTGTAATGGCTGTTCCAGGACACGACGAACGTGACTTCGCGTTTGCTACTAAATTTAGGCTTCCAATCCGCAAGGTGATTCTTGAAGAAGGAACAGATCAAGATGCTGAATTAACTGAAGCATTTACAGCTGTTGGAAAAATGATTAACTCAAAACAATTTGATGAAATGGATTCTGTAGAATGCAAATCCAAAATAACGGATTGGCTTGCAGAGAACGATAATGGAGAAAAGAAAATTAACTACCGTTTACGCGATTGGTTAATTTCTCGTCAACGATATTGGGGAACTCCTATTCCAATAGTTTATTGCGATGCATGTGGAGAAGTTCCAGTTCCAGAGGAAGAACTTCCAATTAAATTACCATACGAAGTTGATTTCAAACACGATGGTGGTTCACCGCTTGAAGGAAATTCAGATTTTGTAAATACTAAATGTCCAAAATGTGGCGGAGCTGCAAAGAGAGATGTTGACACAATGGATACATTTATGGATTCATCGTGGTATTACTTGCGTTATCTAAATCCAAAATTTACTGATGGAATGTTTGACAAAAAACTTGGTGATGACTGGACTCCAGTTGGTATGTACGTTGGAGGTGCAGAGCACGCTACAATGCATTTGCTTTACGCAAGATTTATTCACAAATTTTTACGAGACATTGGAATGGTTAATTCCGATGAGCCTTTCAAAAGACTAATACATCAAGGCACAATTACAAACAACGGTGCAAAGATGAGTAAATCGAAAGGGAATGTTGTTAATCCAGGAAGTTTTATTGAAGAATATGGCTCAGATGTTTTCAGAATGTATTTAATGTTCATGGGGCCATACGAACTTGGTGGAGACTGGAGCGACAAGGGAATTGTTGGAGTAGATAGATTTGTTCAACGAGCATATTCTTTGTTTGAAAACAATAAAGATTTAAGCAAAAACTCAACAGCCCCAAGTAAATTTAAGATGGATGCATTATCACCGATAGAAAAAAGTGTTTATCAATTGGTGAATAAAACACTTTCAAAATTTGAAGTTGAAGTCGAAAACTATCGCTTCAATACTGCCGTTGCAGCTCTAATGGAATTAAACAACGGATTAAAAGAACTTTCAAATTGCTCAGATGAAATGCGACTTTTTGTTTTAGAAAGATTTGTAACTATGCTGGCATCCCTTGCCCCACATATGGCTGAAGAATGTTGGTCAATTCTTGGAAATGAAAAAGGATTGTTTGATAATCCTATTTGGTTTGAAATAGATGAAAGAGCTTTAGTTCAAGATTCTGTTACTATTATTGTTCAAGTTAATGGTAAAGTTAGAGCAAAACTGGAGTTACCTGCTGATAGCGATGAAGCAACAGTTAAAGAAGTAGCTTGGAACGACGATAAAGTTAAAAGTCATACTGAAGACAAAACAGTTGTAAAAGAGATATACATAAAAAATAAAATTTATAATATTGTTGTTAGATGATAGGACGCTGATTTTCAGTGAATAATAAGGATTCGTTGGCTGTTTTGTCATTCCCGAATGTTTTTATCGGGAATCCCTATTAAGTCTTTTTAATTATTTTGCTGAGCGCCTCGGTGAACAGGTCCAGAACGACAAT
>CBDUTO010000122.1:0-13178 GCA_965370315.1 uncultured Melioribacteraceae bacterium | reverse complement strand
TATCAAATATTTTTGCAGTTTAAGGGTAATGCAATGTTAATTAGAACTTAGCCTATTATATCTAATAAAGGTATATTTCCTGTTGAAAATAACGCTCGTTTTAATGGCTCATCTTATGTGAGTCTGATTGTAGATAACATTGAAAAGCTGACTGAGCCTATTCCAACATGGAAATTTATGAAAATTAAGACTTCTCCATGTTCATTTATTGAACTCAAAGAACGTCTTAAAACTCTTCTTTATAATGGTGTAAAGAGAAATTCAATATTTCCTTATAACTGCGAATCAATACAAGATACTGGAAACTTTAGTGTTATACTTTTAGCAGAAAATATGTATAATATTTCAAAGTTAGAACAAACAGTAAATGAAATTTTAGTTTAGAGAGATTTTTTTATGAAATAAACTTTTCAGTAGCATTTAATTTCAAAACTATTGCACTTGATAGTTTGAATCTGCAGATACTGAGAATAATCGATTTTATACTTTTAATTATCAATTTTGTTAACTTTATAAGTTATTTAAAAACAATTAAGAGCTATAGATTCTAATGAAATTTCATCTTTTATTAATAATTACAACCATTTTTTCTCTGAATATTATTGCTCAGACAGAAGACTCGATAAATGTTTATGATCTTAACGAAATAACTGTTAAAGGCGGTAATGTTATTGAACCAAAGCCAACCACAAGAATTGGTTCGCAAGTATTAAGTAAATATGATGGGACTTCGCTATTCGAAATTGCTCGGTTTATTCCTTCTGTAAAACCACAAACAAACTCACGTGGTGAATCTCTGTTTTATCTTCGTGGATCAAATGAGCGACAGCTTGGTCTCTTCTTTGATGGTGCTTTTCTTAACATTCCATGGGATAACAGAATAGACCTTTCCCTTTTACCAACAAACGATTATGATGAGCTACAAATTATTAAAGGTGTTCCTTCCTCTATTTATGGAGCTAATAATATTGCAGGAGTTGTAGTAGGAAAATCGAAATTAATAAAGAATGATAAGTTATCTGGAAAGTTTAATTCACTTTTTGGACAAAATAATTTTCGAAAGTTTAATTTATCGATGTATCAAAAAATTGATGATTTTTCGTTTCTAATTTCAGCATCACATTTTAAGCAAGACGGATTTTCACTTCCATCAGAATTTAGTTCCGATGAGAACCCAGATGAGCTAAGACTTAATAGTTATCAACGAACTTTTGGAATTTTCACAAAAGGTAGATATGATTACCAAGATATTTCGCATGTGGAACTATCAATACAATATTTAGATTCCAAAAAAAATGTACCTCCTGAAATTAATGTTGAGAAGCCACGCTATTGGAAATATCCAGTCTGGAATAAAATGGGTGTTAATATTTCTGGGAATCATAGTTTTAATTTTAATAGTACGTCATTTATTGATTACAATTTTAATGTGTATAAATTTAAGATGGAGATTAACCAATACACAGATGAAACATATTCTGTAATTGATGATATTGAAAAAAATGATGATTTTGTGATTTATGGTAGTATGGTATATACACTTCTTTTTAACCAAAACTCGATCTTAAGATTCTCTACAAGTGGATATTCAACTACTCATAAAGAAGAATTTTTGAGCACACAGTTTACTGAAACTGAATATCACCAATATGTATATAGTGCAGGAGCTGAGTATGAGTTAATGGGAGATAGGTTCACATTTATTGGCGGAGTTAGCTATGATGGTACATCAGTAACTAATGCCGGTAATTTTGAAACTGGAAATCCACTCTCTGCAGTTGGCATTAATACTACATTAAAATACAACTTTACAAATTTCTTTAACGGACAAATTAACTTAGGTCGTAAATCAAGATTTCCATCTCTACGTGAATCATACTCAGATGGTTTAGGACGTTTTGTTAAAAATCCTGATATAAAAGCTGAAACGGCTAATGATACTGAACTTGGATTTGAATATATAATTCCAAAAGGACGATTGTTTGTGAATTTTTTACTAACCTATTTGTATGATGGAATAGTAAGAACAGTTGTCTCAACCAACGATGGAAATATGTTCATGAGAATTAATAAAGACCAAATTAGAACTTACGGAGCAGAAATTGAGGGAAGTTATAATTTGAGCAAATATCTGGATTGTGGATTTAGCTTTTCATATTTGAACTCATTCGGAAAAAATGATGTAGGTGAATATTCTGACACTCTCGAATATCGTCCAGAGATAATTGCAAATCTCTACATAAATAGTAGCTTATCACAAAATTTAAACCTTCTCTTAGAAGCTACATCTATTGCAAATGAGTATGGACTGCAAGATGGAAATCCATATTTTCAGAAACTCCCATCATATTTATTGATTAATTTTAGATTTTCATACACTTATCATCAGCTGCAAAATAGTGAACTTGAGTTCTTTGCAAGGGCAAACAATCTGTTCGATAAGCTATATTACACACAATTTGGACTTCCGGAAGCTGGCAGAGAATTTTTTGTCGGACTTAATTATAAATTCTAGCAAACATTTTTTAGGGTTATTAGAATTATTTTAATAACTTTGCATATTAGATTATTAGGGAAATAATGAAAAAGAATATTGATGTATTTATTCCATTTAATGGCGATAAACAGAGTGAAACAAGTGTAAATGGTTTATTAAAAAGTGAACTTGTAAACAAGATCTTTTTGATTGCAACAGATACTAATCTTAAGCCAATTGATAATTGTGAAATAATTTTTACAGATTATTTTGCATCTTCTAATACTATTAGTAAAATAGCTGATAAGGTAGAAGGAAAGTATTCTTTAATTCTCACTCAGGATGATGTGTTAGAATTAGGACAAAATGGATTAGAAAGATTCTACCGTGTCGCTGAAAATAGTGGTGCAGGTTTAGTCTATTCAAATTATTATGAAATGAAAAATGGTGTTAGAAATCAGCATCCAGTTATAGATTATCAACATGGTAGTTTAAGAGACGATTTCAATTTCGGGTATGTCCTATTTTATAATAATTCTGCCATCAAAGAAGCCGTTGCTAATAGCAATCAAGAATATGAGTTTGCTGGTTTATATAATCTAAGATTGAAAATATCACAAAATCATACATTTATTAGAATTCCAGAATTTTTATACACAACAATAGAATCAGATGAACGCAAATCTGGTGCAAAGATATTTGATTATGTTAATCCTAAGAACAGAAAAGTTCAAATTGAAATGGAAGAAGCTGTTACAGAACATCTAAAAGAAATTAATGGATATCTTCCTCCACAGTTTAAAGAGATAGACATTGAAAGTGGAAATTTTGAACATGAAGCTTCGGTTGTAATTCCAGTATTTAACCGTGCAAATACAATTGGTGATGCTGTTGATTCTGTAATGAAACAGAAAGCAGATTGCAAATTCAATTTAATTGTTGTTGATAATCATTCAACAGATGGAACAACTGAAAAGTTAAAAGAGTATGCAGAAAAGTATGATAATATTGTTCATATAATTCCTGAACGATTAGACTTAGGAATTGGTGGCTGTTGGAATGTTGCTATAGAAGATGAGAGATGTGGGAAATTTGCACTTCAACTTGATAGCGATGATATTTATGCAGATGAAACGACAGTGCAAAAGATGGTTGAAACATTCCGAAGTGAAAAATGTGCAATGGTTATTGGTTCATATAAAATTACCAATTTTGATCTTGAGGAAATACCACCTGGACTTATTGATCACAAAGAGTGGACTCCTGATAATGGAAGAAACAATGCTCTTAGAATAAATGGACTAGGCGCACCACGTGCATTTTTCACCCCACTGCTAAGGGAAATAAAAGTACCTAATGTTAGTTATGGTGAGGATTATGCTGTTGGTTTGGAAGTTTCTCGTAATTACCAAATAGGTAGAATTTATAGCTCAATATATATGTGCAGAAGATGGGAAGGAAATTCTGATGCATCTTTAGATATTGAAAAGGCTAATGCTCACAATACATACAAGGATAGGGTAAGAACCTTTGAATTACTTGCAAGACAAAGGATGCAAAAGTAAATGGAAGATTCCAGATTAATTACTAATAAAGAATTAAGTGAATATTTGGAATTTGACTCTTTTGCTGCAAAAGCCAAAGCTCTCTTTTTGCAACAAACAAATAATTGGAAGTTAGCAAAGCAAAACTATTTAGACTTAGGATCAATTAAAAAGAAAATTTTTGATTTTGATGGATTTGAAATAGTTGTTCAATTTAATCCTGGTAGAATTATCTCTTCTTCTGCAAAGATTGATGCTAAATCCATTAAAGAAAGAGCATGTTTTCTCTGTACTAGTAATTTACCCAAAGAGCAGAAAGGAATTATTTGTAATAACAATTACATTCTTCTCTTAAATCCATTTCCGATATTTGAAGAGCATTTTACTATACCTCAATTAGAGCACAAACCCCAAGAGATTTATAGTAATTTTGAAGATATGTTAAACATCTCAAAAGAATTGAGTGATGGTTATTCAATATTCTACAATGGACCTAAGTGTGGTGCTTCAGCTCCAGATCATATGCATTTTCAAGCATCCTTAAAAGATAAAATGCCTGTGGAAAAAGAGCTTGAGTATATTTATGAGAATTCAAAAGAACTTTTGAATAATGGAAAAATTAGAGTTGTAGCAGTTACTAATTATATTCGAAATTTGTTTGTTATTGAATCTGATGACAAAATATCGGTTCATGAAGAATTTCAAAAATTATACAATGCAATAAAAGAGACAACATCTTCAGATGAAGAACCTTTACTGAACATTACTGCAACATACTCTGATAAGTGGAGAATATTTGTTTTTCCAAGAAGAGCACATAGACCAACACAATTTTTTGCTGAAGGGAATGATAAAATATTATTAAGTCCTGCAGCTGTTGATTTTGGTGGTCTATTAATAACTCCCCGTGAAGAAGATTTTGAGAAAATATCGAAAGAAGACATAATAGATATTTTCAAACAGACGTCTATAGATGAAATTTTAGCAACAAGTATTTCTGAGAAATACTGCAGTTAATTGGTGGACTGAGCCGTTAATTCAAATCATTGTTTTTTTGAATTAGCGGCTTTTGTTGTTAAAGTTTTCTTAAACTAATAATAGTTGTGTCATCTTCAAATGTATTATTCGTCAACTCCTTTACGTTCTCTACTATAAATTTTATAGAGTTAATAGTCCCTTTTGCTTTAATAATATTTATCAATCGTTCATTATCAATAAAATTACCTCGCATATCTCTAGATTCAATGATACCATCGGTAAGAATAAAAATTTCGTCATTAGGTAATAGTGTTAAATTAATATCTTTATAATTGCCATTTTTTTGAAATCCTAAGAGTGTACCATCGGATTTAACAAGACCAACTTCACCTTCGGATAGATGAAAAAGCGGGATATCTCCGGCACCACAATAGTTAATTTCACTATTGTTTTTGTTAATAACTACAATTGAGAGAGTAACAAATATTTCGGAAATTCTTTCATCTGCAAATACTGATTCATTAACTCGTTGCATTATTTCACTAGCAGTAATATCTTTTGTATCATTAAGAGCAAACCTAATTGCACTTCTAACATAGCCTGCATACGCAACTGCAAAATACCAAGCGCCCCACTTTTTACCCATTATATCGCCAACAACAACAACCATTGTGCTATCATTTATTAATACATAGTCTATAAAATCCCCACCTGGAATATCGTTAAAAGGTTTGTGAAATTGAGAAATCTCAAAGCCATCAAAGGTTGGAACTTTCTCAGGAACTACTTTTGCACCCATTGTTGCAGCAGCTTTTTTTATTTCTGTTTCACCTTTAGCTTTCTGTGCGGCACTCGAGTTTAGCAGAGATTTTATTTTTGCTAAAATAATTTTTGGGCTCGAAGTTTTTATAATATATTCTTGAATCTCTAAATCGTATCCCTGAAGTATATCATCTTCCTCACCTTTTGCTGTAAGAAAAACGAAAGGAATTGAAGCATATTCTTTTTCGTTTAAGAGCATTTTTCTAAAAGCATAGCCATCCACAACGGGCATCATTATGTCACTGATAATTATATCTGGCACAAATGACTTAACTAGTTCAAAACCTTCAGCGCCATTTATTCCATGCTTAACAGAAAATCCACCTTTCTCCAAATTGTAACGAATAAGTCGAGCAATATTTTTATCATCCTCAACTAATAATATTTTATACTTTTCTTCTGCCATAAGTTTAATTGAAACTCATAAGTGCTTCTTGTTCATTATCGTAAATATCAAAAATTTTTGATAAACTTGTTAATTCAAACATTGAGCGTACTGCAGGTTTAAAACCTACAATTTTTAGCTGACCATTGTTTTCCACAATTTTTTTAAATGAAATAACTATTGCCGCTAGAAATGTTGAATCGATAAATTCGCAAGTTTTTAAATCAAATATGAATTTTATGCTCCCATTGTCTAGTTCTGATTGAACTTTGTTCTTAAAATTTTCAGCATCAATTATAGTAGCTCTCTTAATATCTGCTAAAACTATTGATACATTACTTATATTTTCTGTAATAATTGGCATCTATTTTCTATCCACATCAAGATTATATTTTTCCATAAGTCTATACATAGTTGCTCTACCAATATTTAATTTTTTTGCTGCCTCTACTATATTTCCTTCAGTTCTTTCAAGAGCATGTCTTATAGCTTCCTCTTTTAATTTTTCAAATGGAATTATAGGGGAGTGCTCAGTAAACATTGCCCCACTCTTATCTATTTGATGAGCAACATCATCTGAAACAATTGATTCTGGTAGAACATCAATATCTATTTCATTAGTTTCAGTAAGGATTATGCATCGCTCTATAGTGTTTTCCAGTTCTCTAATATTACCGGGCCAATCGTAATCGTAAATAGCTTTAAGAGCTTTCTTTGTAGTTCCTTTAATGTTAGTGCCAATTTTTTTATTAAACTTTTCTATAAAGTGGTTAACTAAAACAACAATGTCTCCACGCCTATTTCTCAAAGAAGGTACTAATATTGGAAAAGAACTAAGTCTATAATATAGATCCTCTCTAAACTCATTTCTCTCAACCATCTCTTTTAGATCTCTATTAGTTGCTGAAAGAATTCTTACATCAACTTTTAAAGTTTCGTTTCCGCCAACTCTTTCAAATTCCGTCTGTTGTATTACTCTTAAAATCTTTGCTTGTAGAGACATTTCCATCTCACCAATTTCATCTAGGAAAATTGTACCTCCATTAGCTACTTCAAATTTTCCTAATTTGCGTTGATGTGCTCCAGTAAAGGATCCTTTTTCATGTCCGAACAACTCACTTTCTAAGAGTTCTCTTGGTATTGATGCACAATTAACTATTATAAAAGGTTTTTCCTTTCTTTTTCCATTGAAGTGAATTGCATTAGCAACTAACTCTTTTCCAGTTCCACTCTCTCCAGTTATTAAAATAGTAATATCATTATTTAAAATTTTGGTTACCAGTTTAAATACTGTGTGCATTCGAGGATCGTTTGAAATAATATTATCAAAACTATATTCTTGCTGTATGTTTTCTTCCAGTTCTTCAACGCGTTTATGTAATTCGTAATTGCTAATTGCATTTTTAATTGCTGGTTCAAGTCTGTTACTATCAATTGGTTTTGGAAAATAATCGTAAGCACCTTGCCTAATAGATTCCAGTGCAACTTCAATACTACCTTGTGCTGATAACATAATTATTGGCAGATTTATATCGTGTCTTTTAATTTTAGGTATTAATTCGACACCATTTGAATCAGGAAGCATAATATCTAACAAGACCAATGTTGGATTCTGAGACAACTCTTTTAGCATACTTAATCCATTTTCAAATGCAACAACCTTGTAACCCCATTGGTTTTGAACCCAGTGCGTTAGTAGTTTTCTTATTGATGGTTCATCGTCAACAATAAATATTAGTTTTTCCAAAATGCTTCCTTAATCTATTATTTTAGGTAATCGTATTATAAAAGTGGTTCCTTCTCCAAGGCTACTCTTTACTTGCAGTAATCCCTTATGATGGTCAAAAATTTGTTTTACTAAAGAGAGTGCAATGCCAGCTGTTGGAGTGGCAGCATTTGTAGAACCCGATGAATGGAATTTATCAAACAATAATTCTAATTCGCTTTCTGAAATTCCACTTCCGTTATCACTAATTGTTATTTCAACTTCTTTAAGAAAATCCTGAATTATTAATGAAACCTGATCTCCACTATTCGTAAATCTTAAAGTATTCTCAAAAATTGTATTAAAAGCTCTAATTAGTTTTTCTCTATCTGCAAAGATAGTAATTTCTGCTTCTGGTATAAATGATGTAAATGAAATATTAGCAGTTTCAAAATCTATTTTTGCTTTTTCATAAATACTATTCAAGAGTTCAACAACATTAAAATTCTCCTTCTGCAAATTAGCACCACCACTTTCAAGCTCAGAGAAGTCGAGGATATCTTCAATAAAACGGGCCAATCTTTTTCCTTCAGTAAAAATAATTTCACTGAATTCTGACACCAATTCTCTTGGTAAATCTTCATCAGAAGCAAGCGTTTCGGCAAATCCAACAATTGAGGCAAGTGGAGTTCTTAATTCATGCGAAACATTAGAAACAAACTCGTTTTTTAAAATATTAATTTCTTCCAAAATTGTAATTTGTTGCTTTGCTCTATCGCGTTCAATCTCCACCAGTCTTTGCGAGTCTTTAAGTTTCTGGTTTAAAGTGGCAATCTCTTCTTCATTTTTTCTGCGGCGAGAAACATCTCGTCCAATTCCTAGCATACCTATTATAGTATCATTCTCAATTAGTGGTGTTGCAAGAAATTCATATTTAAGTGATTTATTTAATTTATGTAAAAGGTCAATTTCAAAATGAACTGTAGATTTACTTGACAACATTTTTTGAAATGATTTTGAGACTTGAATCTTTTGGTCCTCCGCAGCAAAATCGAGAAAGTGCTTTCCAAGCATCTCCTCAGATTTATAACCAAGAGCGTTCGCACCATTCTGATTTACCTGTAACAAATAACCAAATCCATCGAGTGAATAGATGAAATCAATAGCTGTGTTTATTAGTAATCCAAAACGTTTTTCAGATTTACTTAGCTTATGGAGTATTTCTCTCTCTCTACTTACGTCATTTATTACACCAACAATTTTTTCAATTCGCCCTTTATTTACAATGGGATCAGCCACATGATGTAGAAATTGGCGATGTCCAAAATTATTGAAGTATTGAAAATCTATTGAAGAATGCTCACCTTTTGCTACTTTTCTAAGAAAATCACGATATTCAGGAAGGCACTCTTTGGGAACTCTTCTAACCAAACTCATTTTTTTCGATTTAATATCTTCCTGAGTTAAACCAAGCACTTTTTCAACTGAGTTGGAGATAAAATCATACTTTTGAGTTCTAAGGTTATATAAATAAACAACAGCATCAATTTTTGTAAAAGTTAAATTCAACTTTTCATATAAGTCAAAATTAAAGCTTAACTGTGTAGATAGTGTTTCAAAAAGAGTTTTAAGATGTGGTTTTGTATCTAAATCTATTTTGCTCTGCTTTGAAATATCTATTAAGTAGTAGTAAATATTGTCTATTTCACATAGTAGAAATGCATTTACAAAACTATCTGGAAAATAGTTTTGTAATATTTCAAGTGATTCTATCTCAGAAAACTTAGAAAAGTCAAAATTTGATGTACTCAATTCTGAATTTAGTTTTTTAACAAAGGGCTTTTGCTCCGCAGATATTTCATCACTAGTAGCAATAATCAAATTAGGATTATCTGCTTTCAAAATATAAGTGAGAGAACTGTTGTTCAATTCCTTAAATAATTTGAGTAAACCTGAAAAGTCAATATCCATTAGCCTAGTAGAAATAATTGTTTCTTGCAATTTAATCAATAATTTAGAATAATTCACATAGATGTAATGTAGATAAGCGTAATGAATTACTTTGATAATACACTTTTACTAAAATAATAATTTACATCAGTTCAAAATCATTTCTTATTTTTGCGTATTAAAAGATGGATGGTATTAAATGAACAATAAGAAACCAGAATTATTGGCAGGTGCTGGCGATTGGAAAATGCTTAGAACTGCTGTTAAGTATGGAGCAGATGCAATCTATTTTGGAGTTGATGAGCTTAACCTTAGAGCAAAAGCGAGCAATTTTCAATTAGATGAATTGGAAGAAGTTGTAAACTATCTTCATGAAAACAATGTAGATGCACATTTAACTGTGAATGCAGTTGTTTATGATGAGCAAGAAGAAAAAATAGAATTAGTTCTAAAAGAAGCAAAGAGATGTAAAATCGATTTTGTAATTGCTTGGGATATGGCAATTATTGATAAGTGTCTTGATTATGATTTGCCATTGTGTATTAGTACTCAAGCCTCGGTTAGTAATTCTGGGGCAGCAAAAATGTACAAAAGACTTGGAGCACAAAGAATAGTGCTTGCGCGCGAATGTACTTTGGAACAAATAAAAGAGATTAAAAGTAAAGTTGATATAGAAATTGAAGCTTTTGTACATGGTGCAATGTGTGTAGCTGTTAGTGGAAGATGTTTTATGAGTCATCATGCATTTGGGCAAAGCGCAAATACTGGAGAGTGTTTACAGAACTGTAGACGTGAGTACGAGATTCATGATACAAGTGGTGAAACTAGCTTTATCATTGGGGAAGACTATGTAATGTCTCCTAAAGATATGAACACAATTGAATTTTTGGATGAACTAATTGAAGCAGGGATTGACTCCTTTAAAATTGAAGGACGGAAAAGAAGTCCAGAGTATGTTGCTACAGTAGTTGCAAATTATCGCCAAGCAATTGATCTCTACTTTGATGGTAAATTGGATAAAGAAAAAAAGCAGGAAATGTTTGAAGATTTAGGTAAAGTATACAATCGCGGTTTCTCTGCTGGATTTTACCACGGTACGCCAAGTGGTGATGATTACACAGAACGCTACGGAAACATGGCTACAACTAAAAAAATGTATGTTGGAAAAGTTTTGAACTATTTCAAAAAATCTAAAATTGCACATATAAAATTAGAGGCTGGTGATATTGCTTTGAATGATACTCTATATATAACGGGCAATACCACTGGGTTTGTTGAAACTACTTTACAATCGCTGATGAAGGATGAAAAACAAGTTGATAAAATTGTAAAAGGAGAAGAGGCAACTTTCTTTTTAAATGAGTTGGTACGTTCTCGTGATCAAGTTTATAAAGTGATTCCAGCATAAAAAAGTAAAAAGTAAAAAGTGAAAAGTGAAAAGTGAAAAGTGAAAACAAAGAATATCTTGAAATAGCAAAACAAGCTGCGCTTTTAGCTGGCAAATATCTTGCAGAGAATTTTGGAAAGGAACATGTTGCCAATTTCAAAACTGAAAATGATATTGGTTTAGCTGAAGATATTGAGAGTGAATCAATAATTCTTAATGTTATAAAAGAGAAATATCCAGAGCATAATATTTATTCCGAAGAATATGGAGAGATTAATAACTCTAGTAAGTTTAAGTGGTTCATCGATCCTTTGGATGGAACAAACAATTACTTTGCTGGTATCCCATACTTCTCCGTTTCTATAGCTCTACTATTTGAAAATGAAATAATTGTTGGTCTAGTTTATAATCCAATTTCAAAACAATTATTTGAAGCTACTAAAGGGTGCGGAGCATTTCTTAATGGAGTTAAAATAAAACCATCGCAAAATATTGATTTGAACAAATCTGTTTGCTCCTTTATTCAAGGGCATGGAATCTCTACATCAGATGAGTTTAAGCTAGAATCAATTGAAGTAAAAAACAAATTGGATCAAAATTTTAGAAGAGTAATAAGTACTTGGGCACCTGCACTAGATTGGGCATTGCTAGCATTTGGTGGTATTGATGCCTTAATAAGTTTTGAGAGTGAACAGGAAGATATGTATGCTGGTTTACTTATTGCAAAAGAAGCTGGAGTGAAGATTTCAAGTTTTAGTGGAGATGATTTTGAGATTGGAAATAAAAGGATTGTCGCTTCAAATAACCCTATGAATGAAACTTTAGTGAAGTTACTTTAAAAATAAACCCCCAAACTAGGGTAAGTTGGGGGGTATTAACTTGTAGGGGATAATTATCTTAACAGTAGCATTTTATTTGCTTTGCTAAAACTGCCACTCTCTATTTTATAGAAATATACACCACTCGGTAAATTATTTGCACTAAATTGAACTGAGTACTTGCCACTTGTTTGATGTTCATTTACTAGTGTTGCAACTATTTGTCCAAGTGAATTGTAAACCACCAAATTCACAAATCTATCTTTTGGTATTTGATATGCAATCGTTGTTGTTGGGTTAAATGGATTAGGATAATTTGATATTTTAAACTCATAGTTTTCTAAAAATGGATTCTTACTTTCAACACCTACTGTTATATATCCATATTTTTGGCCATTTATTATTGCGCCAGATAATCTATTACTATTGGCACCAATTGTAATTCCAACACCCTTTGTAAATCCATCATAAACATCAAAAATTACACTTGTATCAGGATTATTACCAGCTGTATCAATGAGAACATATTCCATAAAAAGATAGGTTAGTGTGTCTCCAGTTAAGTAATAAAGACTTCTTTCCTTTATTGTGATTTTTCTTCCGAAGAACAAATTTGCAGAATAATCGTTGATCCAGACACTCCCTTCCGGTAAAGTAAAATCATACATTTTCTGATCGATATTTTGCCAGTATTGATAAATCTGGTCATTTTCTACACGCCAAAATGTATATGAAGTATCCCACGAAACATTATTTTCAATTAAATTAACACTCATAAGTTTATTGTAATTTTGCCCATTAGGCATTATTTCTGATCCAACAATAATTTCATAGAAATGGCTATCATTGTAATTTGTGTATTCCCAATAATTCCCTTTATTTAAAGGAAAAACGTCTGTAGTATCAATTTGAGCAGTACTATCTTGCACAATTAATAATGTTATTAACGAAACTAAACTAAACAAGTATTTCATTGTGATTTCCCCAATAATTATTTAAATCCTAGCATCCGTTTTATCTGATGCAAGTAGAGTACGAGGAGTTTTTAGAGCCATCAGTTGCAAACAGAAATAAAAGCCCTTTTACGCATTGATAAATATTTGTTTTTCAACA
>CBDUTO010000121.1:0-13201 GCA_965370315.1 uncultured Melioribacteraceae bacterium | reverse complement strand
TACAAACTTAAAGTGAAACTTATTCGTGTTTAGAAATTCAGCAAACCCTATTTATCTTTGATAAATATAAATGTTTTAATATCTTTTTTTATCAGAAAAACACAAATAACAACCCGAGGGGTTTATGAAACGAATAATTTTTCCATTATCAGTTTTACTTATTGTTTTTTTATTGAGTGCATGCGGAGGTTCTAAGGATTTATCTAGCACAGATACAGGTGATATTCCAGAGTGGTATTTAACCACACCAACTGCAACAGATTACATCTACGCTGCTGCATCATCTACTTCACGAGATATGGATTTAGCTATCTCAAAAGCATCAACTGAAGCTAGAGCAAAAATTGCCAGAACACTTGAAGTTAAAGTAAATTCTATGCAAAAGAAATTTGAGGAAGAAGTTGGAGAAGGTGAAAATTCCGAATACTTATCTCAGTTTACTCAGGCTACAAAAACAGTAGTTTCAACAGAGCTAAGAGGCAGCCAAATATCTCAAAAGAAACTTGTTAAAGATGGAAAAAACTGGAGAGCATATGTCTTGGCAAAATATCCTGTTGGAGCTGCTCAAAAAGCTTTCCTAAAACAAATATCAAATAATGAAAATCTATATACCCGATTTAGATCAACTGAAGCCTTTGCAGAATTAGAAAAAGACGTCTATAAATATGACAACCCTAATGCAGCACAAATTCCCAATGAACCTCAAACTACTTCGACATCAGTTCCCGAAGTGGCAGCCATAGCAGCTGTGGGAACTGCAGTAGCACCAATAGCTGGAGCACAAAACATGGTTGTTGAACATAATGATTTTACATTTGCTCTTATCGATACAAAATATGAAAACCGAAAAATTACATGTTCCTTAATTATTACAAATAATTCTGAAGATGATAAAAAACTAGCTGTATCTATTAATGACACAAAAGTATTTGATGAGGCTGGAAATGAAACAGGCGCAACAAAAATTACACTAGCAAATTCTGAATCTAAGCAAGGCTGGTCAAGAATTGAAAAACAACTTATATCCGGAGTTCCAACACCTACAGAATTAACCTTTGATAAAGTTTCTTCAAAAACATCCAAGATTTCATTGCTTAGTATTGCTCTAGTTGGTGATAGGAAGCCTGTAGAATTTAGGAATATAGAACTAAATAAATAATTTTATGTGTTGCTAAAAATGGAGAGGAAAATGCAAAAACGAATTATGCTTACTTTGGTATTACTTCTACAATCAAGTCTTTTATTATTTGCTCAGAGTGAACCAGAAGTAAGTTCTTCTGGAGGTATTGATTGGTTTCAACTGATTATAACAATTGGTTATTTATTGGGGGTCTTTGTGCTTCTTCCAATTGTAATTTATACAAACATGAAGGAAAAATTATTTGATAGCACCGTTGATGGGGCAGATGCCGTTAAAGTTATTGAGGGTTTAAGCGAAGAAGAGAGAAATGAACGAGCCGCTCAAATTCTTGTAAAAATTGAAGAAGGCCTAACCTCTTTTAAATCGGAAGAGGGTGAAGATATGGTCACAATCACCAAAGGTAAACAAGCAATGTTTATGAAACAAGGCTTAGACTATATCAACAAATATTTGCTTCCTACTAATCCTGATGTTATTGAAAGAGTAAATGTTTTTTCTGATGTTTATGCAGATAGAACAAGGCGTGCCTTTACAGGATCAAAATGGATTATTGGTTGTAGCGCTGCAATAGGTATCTTATTTGTATGGACAGCTGGCATATCAACATTTGTTTTCATTCACTTTCTTGGGCTTCTTTTCTATATTTTATCAAGTAGAACAACATTTTACACTATTGAAAAAAGGATGTCTCGCTTCGGTGGCAATACAGGTATTATGGGTAAAGTGTTAGCTGGATTGTTTATTGGTGATGGAGTAAAATATTATGTAAAAGAAGGCGGCGGTTCTTGGAAAAGAGACTGGCAAACAGAAGGTGAAATGGCATTATTTGGACTTATTATAATGATCTTTGTTGCTTTCTTGCTAGGAATTTTTGCTGCCTTTTTAGGGGTTATAAACACTGTCCTAAATTATTCTACTTCTTATATAATACCATTTATATCAGACAATGATTGGTATGAAAAGAATTTTTAATAATAAATGCTACCTCAATTAAGTTGAGGTAGCATCTTAAAAAATTAAACACTTTTCTTTAATTTTTGTTCTAACCGAAATCAACTATTTCAGAATGTAAAAGACCTACTTGTTTTATTATTTATGATATTTGAAAGTTTAACATTTGGAAATATTATTCAAGGTATTTTACGAATCAACCCCCAACTAGTCCTAGCATTTTTTACACTATACTCTGTTTTGCCATTACAATTGCATTAATAATAATTGTGATTATAAAAATAGTCGTTGGTCTTTTACTAGCTAGTTTCTTTGGTGTAAGTTATATAAAAGAATTGTAATTGCTTTCCGTTTTGTACTAACCTTTTGAGTTGCCTGTTTTTTAAAATTAGATTTTAGAGATTTGCTCGATATAGTCAAGCAAAGAATACAACTTCTTATTAGTTGAATACAAATAATTTATATTACTCCATATCTCCTCTTCAGTTTGAATATATGGAGCCTCAATTAATTCATCTCTTCCGTTTTCAATTAGGGCTTTTAATGATGTTTTGCTCATCTCCAAATGATACTGTAGTGCAAATACATTTTTATTATAAACAAATGCTTGGTTTTTGCAAACCAAACTTTGGGCTATTCGTTCGGCACTTTTAGGTATTCCAAAAGTATCTCCATGCCAATGAAAAACTGGACTATCGGTAGAGATAATTGCATTTAATTCAGAACTACAATTGTTTTCAACAGCTTGTATTGGAAACCAACCAATTTCTTTTTCATTATTTGGTTCTATTTTTGCACCTAGAACATTAGCAATTAGCTGTGCACCAAGACAGATTCCAAGGACAGAAATTTCCCTATCAATAACTTTTTTAGTAAATATTTTTTCCTCTTGTAAATATGGATATTCAACATAATTATAGATATTCATAGGCCCACCCATAATTATCAACAAATCAAAATCAATGTTTGTAGGAAGCTTTTCATTTAAGTGAAATTTAGTAAAACTAAGTTTATGCTTTTTCTCTTCTGCCCAGTCGATAATCAATCCTGGTGGTTCGTATTCAACGTGTTGTAAGTAATGTATTTTCATAAAATAAAATTGATTTTGTTATATTTCCAATAACAAATATAGGTATCAATTGAAAAGGTTTTCATTATTCTTATTAGTGTTAGTTTTAATCAGCTGCGCTTCTTCTCCGAGGTTTCATTCCGATAGGATTAACAAAGATAAACCAAGAGAAAAAAAATTCTTTAGTGCTGAAAAAGAAGAGGGTAAAATTGATACACTCTTTAACTTATCAAATGAAATTGCGACTGTAACGGGCATTGCTTCTTTTTATGCTGATGATTTCAATGGAAAACAAACAGCAAATGGTGAAACTTATAATATGTATGAGCTTACAGCTGCTCATCGCACATACCCTTTTAATACTATGATACGTGTAGTTAATCTAGCAAATGATAAAACGATAATTGTAAGAATAAATGACAGAGGACCATTTGTGGATAGTAGAATAATTGACTTATCATTAGGAGCGGCTATTCAACTGGGAATGGATAATACTGGAATTCAAGAAGTACGTCTTGAAATTATTGAATGGGGAATAAACTAGATACTGAAAATTAAGAACTAGTATCTAGCATCTAAAATTTAACCTACATATCGATCCAATAGGTAAATTTTAAGAGAAAAACATTATCGGTTTCTTCTTCCCAAAGATTTGTAAAATCATTTACAACATCAAAATTGCCTTGGTTTTCATAATTGGCTCTATCATTAGTCCAAACAAAATATAGAGTTGAACCTGGTAAAACTTCATATCTAAAAACTAAATTAGCTCTGAAAGATTTAAAGTTGAAATCTGGATTTTCAAATAAAAAATTTGACTCTCCACTTCCATCAGGGTCAACTGTATATTCGCTATTTTCTGAATCGTAAGTAATTGTTGAGCCATTCTCTCCATAATAATTATAATCTAAAGTTCTTGGTTCAGCATATTCTTTGAAATTGTTATAGTTTCCAACAGAAATGAGTGGTTGCACAAAAAGTTGTAGACTAAGTTTTGGTGTAAATGTCCAATTTAATCTAATATTAGCAGAGATTGTTTGCTGTTCCATCTCTCCAAACACATATCTAGTACCATATGTTTCTACCGCTTTTACATCTTCAACAGAAGTGACCCATTGCAACATAGACATATTTCTGTGATACTCTGGTCCAATACTAAATTCAATTTGCGGTAATGGTTTCCATTCAAAATCAACTCCAAAACCATACTCATCTCCTCCTAGCTCATCACTTCCAAATTGAGCATCATAATGAATTATATACTCTTCTCGCCTATCTGTGCGTCCATCAACTCCGAAGAAATATCCTGAAGGAGTTAGAGCTTTTGGTCCACCTCTCATCAAGTTTTTGGAAAAAGAGCCAGGAAAGTATCCCCCATCAAAACCAATGTTAAAATAATTTTCAAACTCAAAATGAGAAAAAGCCATAAAAATAGAGTTTAGTCTATCCCCTTCAAAATCATAAGACTCGGCATGAGCAGTATAAATTGTTTTGCGTCTGAATGTACCATCTGTTTCGTACCATCTATATCCGAGAACTAAGTGCCCATTAATTTTATTAGCATTCCATTGAAATCCCAAATCATTATGGTCAAACCCAGGTGATACTGCACCTAATGCAGCATTAATATAAAAATTTCCTTTTTGCTTGTTAAGCATAAATCGAGAGTACCATCCTCCAAGTGATGTTAAGTTTGTATCCATAGGTGCAAAAGTTGCATCTGGTCTCTGTGCATATCGGTATGACTGACGCTGTTTTAACTCAATTGCTTCTGTTGAACCACTAATATAAGAACCAACTACAGATCCAGTTAATACGTATGTTTCATCAGCATCTAGAAAAGTCCATCCATCGGTTCCAAATGTATATGCTTGATCAACCAAATTGTTCTTTATATTCGTATTGCTAACATCCCTGTTAACTGAAGTAAATATAACCCCTAAACTTTGTTTGCTATCATTAAATTGCTTTTGTGTTCTGAACACACCATAATGTGTTAATGGCTCTATTTCCTCTTCAAATTGGTTTCCATCTAATTGTAATGTTGCGTAGGTACGTTCTGTAACTGAACTAACAGCACCTATAGACCAAGTTTCATCAATTTTACCAGTTAATTTTGCTGCCCCAAGAATTCTTGTTTCTCCAGGTCTGTCAATATAATCGTAGTCTGTGTCAGACCAAACTTGGGGTGAGCGTCCAATTCTTCTGGAATAGAAAAGCTCTGGAGTACCAAAATTAAAACCCCAATTATTGTTTGCACCTCCGCGTCCAAAATCGAATATGCTGGAGCCCTCAATAAAGAAAGGTCGTTTCTCTCTGTAAAAAGTTTCGAAAGCACTTAAGTTTACAACTGCTGGATCAACTTCCACTTGGCCAAAATCTGGATTTACTGTTCCATCTAAACTTAAATTACTACCAATACCAATTTTAAAATCGCCACCAATTGAAGTTTGAAATTGATTTGCAGAGTAAAATGGATCATCATCTTCATGTTGTAAAAATTGTGCTTTTTGAACAATATATGGAAGAAATTCTATTCTTTGTTTCATTTTTATATCTTTCAGTCCCTCTAACGTTGCCATACGAGATGCATATCCATTTTCATCTTTAGGAACCATTACAAAATAAGATTCTTCATTTTTTCTTTTTATATCACGTTCAAAATTTATACCCCACTTCATATCATCTGATTCTTTGAAACGGAGTTGAGAAAAAGGGATTTTAATTTCAACATTCCATCCTTCATCATCAATAGAAACTTTAGATTCCCAAATACCATCCCATGAATCATCAAACCAACTATCATTTGAAATAGTTGCATCGCCAACCGATCCACCAGCATTCACTCCAAATCCGAATCCTGTTCTTTTATCGTAAAATGGATCGATACCAACAATGAACCAATCAGAGCTTCCCCAGTTATCTCTTCGCATTAAAGATCTATCAATAAGCTCTGGTTCAGAATCAAATAATTTGGCAGCAAAATAAATGAACTCATCATTATATCCGACCCATACATGAGTGCGTTCGCTTACTGGCTCACCTTCATTTGGATCTTTTTGTGTAAACTCATCAATTGGAGTTTCATTATAGAGTGGTTCATTTAAAATTCCATCTAAAATAATAGGAGAAGTAATTCTGTATGCTTTTACTTTTTTGTCGCTTGGTTTATTTGCTAATACTGTAGCCGAGGATAATGCTACAATTAGGTATATAAGATGAAATATTTTTGGCATGTTTTCTGCTTTTTTATTTATTAACACTTATTAAGACTCTTTGAACCCAATTTTGTTGCACAATTATTTAGTATTATATATTTCTAAAGTCTAAATATTTACTAGGTTAAATTGATACTAAATTATTTATATTTATATATTATATTAATTTAATTTCCTACTCCTAACATTTAAGAAAGGTATTATAATGAACAAAAAATCATCCATTTTATTACTTTCCATTTTACTACTCATTGGAATATTATCCTGTGAAGAGTTAACGGAATCCCAACCTGATCCAAAAGATTGCGAAGTTGAAGTTTTCACTGTAAACACATCATCTACTAAAACGGTACATTACGAAGTTATCACAACTGGAGATTTAGATGTTGAGTATGTTGCCTATTATAGCGACAATGGATATATAACAATCAGTAATCCAACTAGATTTCCAATGTCTTTAGATTTTGTTTTACCATACGACCTTGATTCGATAGGTGTTTTTGCAAAAGCAGCAGTTCAAGATGGGAAAATAGAAGTTAAAATGACTGTAACAAGTAGTGGAAGTACAATTTCTCAGGAAGATGCTTGTTCTCAATATGTAAACTAATTGGAACTCATTTTGGTTTTTAGGATTTTACTTTAATGGTATCATAACTTGATAATTTTCATCAAAATCTAAAAAATCTTCTTCCAGAATATTTAATGTGAGTTTGATAGTATCATTAACAATTTTATACTTTAGATAGTGAAACATTCTTAATGGATTTTCACTATCATATTTATCTTTCCATTTTGCTCCCGCTCCAACATAGAGTGGTTGTTGCAATCCACCACCTCCGCCAATTACAAGAAAGTCTTTCCCTTTGTGCTCGAAATGTTCAAATGCATGGCAATGACCGCTGATAAAAAGTTTTGCTTTTTTTGATTGGATAAAGAGTGGGACAAATAATTTCTGTACATCTTCATCTGGAGAAACTACTTTACTATTGGTAAATGGAGGGTAATGGGTACCAACAATAATTACACTAATTGTGGAATCTTTTTCAAGTCTATCTAATTGACTTCTATACCAAGTTTGCTGAGTCTCAATTTCTTCTTCATCCATTTTTGAAAAATTGGAATTAAGTAAAATTATTTCGGTTTCACCATTTTTAATTGAGTATCCAGTTTTTGAATAAAACGGAAATCGTTTATTGAACTGTTCTTCCCCTGCATCAGAAAAAAACAACAATTCATGATTTCCCAATGTTGGATAAAACTCTATCTCTTTATCTAATAATCGTTTAAGGTAGTTATCAATTGGTTTCCAACTATCATCTTTATATCCAAATGCCACAACATCACCAAGATGAACAACACTACTTGGATTAGCTTTGATTATTTCATCAAAGATTAAATCTCTCGCAACTAAATTTTTATTTCTATCCAACAAAACTGTTTCAATCCATATTGGCTCTTGCGTATCACTAATGAAAATGATTTCACTGTTGTCATGATCTATTTCTGACTTTTGAAATACTGGGTATTCGTAAGGAGTTTGTATTGGTAATGGTAATTGAGGAAGTAACAGTGTTGTTACAAGAGAAATTAATAGTATCTGTAATATAGGGTTGTGCTTTTTCAAACTTATATTTAGTTAGTATGAAAAGAAAGTATATTTAAGTGCAACGTGAAAAACTAAATCATAGTTTTCCAATTTAGTGATGTAATACGATTTAACTTCACCACCTATTTTAAACTTTTTACTGAGAGGATGTAAATAGGAAAATCCAAGTTCGTATGCATTGCTCCAACTAAAATTAACAATATAATTATCAAACGATGTTACTTCAGAGATAAGTACAAATCCTCCAATTCCTCCAGAGATTTCAAAATTTTCCACAATCTCCATAGCGAATACACCCATAATAGGAATTGAATTTAATGACAATTCTGCTTCAGTATCTCCAAAAACTGTATCGTAAAATTTTGTTTCAAGATAAAAAAGTGGGAGATAACCAGACTCAATTCCAAGCCGAAGTAAATGTTCGGGCTGCCACATAAATCTGAATGTAAAAACGAAAGGATAACTTCCGTAAAGATTTTCATAATTCATATTTGTTAAATACATTGCTGGTCCAATTCCAAAATCAAAATTAACATGATAAAGAGAATCACTCTCTTGGGCTTTTAGCTCAGAAGCGTTAAGAGATAAAGCCAAAAGCGTTGCTAAAAATAATATGATAATTTTATTTTGCATAATTATAGTACGCTACCACTGTTGGATAATTTGTGACAAAACCATCAAACTCACTGTTGTTCATAAACTCTTGAATAAACTGGTTTTGGTCAACAGTCCAGGTAATTGCTAGTCTTCCCTCTGAGTGCATTTGGCGAACAGCATCAGTTTGAGATCCCAAAGTCCAGCGTGGACCCCATACAGATGAATTCGAAATTTGAACATTTTTAACTTCAAGTTCATTTATTGAATCAATGTTTTCATAACCTGGATATTGAATAAAGAGATTTTGCTTATCCTCTGAAGGTAAACCAATAGCAACTACAAGGTCACGTCCCATTTCTTTAGCTCGTCTCAATATTTCTTGTTGCATTGGGATAACAATTGGCATTGCATTTTTTTCAGATTTCATATCTAACCAGACAAATCTAAGCTCAGTTTCTGTTAGGATATATTCCAAAGCTTCTTCCAACGATGGAATTCTCTCGCCATTTGTTAATGTTATAAAAGTTCGAATTTGTGAAAAAGTGAAATTTTCAATAGGGCCCCAAATTGGTGCTTCTTGAACCAATCGTAAATTTATATCAGTGTCATGATAAAGAAAAGGAATATTATCTTCGCTTAATTTAATATCTATTTCAACAGCATTTCCCCCTAGCTCTTCAGCCATTGCAAGCATTTCTATACTATTTTCAGAAACTCTAATGTAGTCTGCATTTCTTACTCCACCTCTGTGAGCGATAATTAAAAATTTGCTGTCCAAAGCTTCTTGGCTAAATGGATGACTATACTCTAATTCCAATCTATTATTATTTGGATTACTGCCAGTACCAAAAGATCCAATTAATTTAATTGATTCTGGGGTAACAGAATCATTCCATAAATTTAAGGCTCCTTCATCAGTGCCAATTTCTAATCTAAGCAATCCTTCGTCCAGGCTTCGCATATGTCTCCATGTACCTTCAAAGAAGAATGACGTATCTTTTGCTCCTCCATTTAGGCGAAAGTACGTTCCAGATTTTGATCCATAAACAGCTAACAAATCTCCGTGCCATTTGAAAGCCACTTCACTGCCAAAATGATCTGATCCATTAGTTATCTTATAAATTCCTTCTAGGCTATTTTTAATTTGGTCTGGGATTTCTGAAGTGCCTGCTAATATAGATCCATCCACATATTCAGGCTCAACTAAATTAGGCGTTGGATTACATGAGAGTAGAATTAACGAAATGACAACTATGAAGGAGATAGAATTTTGCATCTGTTTAAAATTAAATATTTTTGTTAGATGGTGTTCGCATTTATAATCATCTACGGGAGTGTATATGTTTTTACATGCTCGGTTCATAATACAAATCCAATAAATATTTCTGGAATTACGTGTAATCTATCCCAAGAAGGAAAAACAGCCCATGATGGCCAGTAGAGTTTTGAATAAGTAAATCTAACTCCCAATGTCATATAGTTTTCTTTCCATGCAGGTTGTTCAATATAAATTGCGACCGAACCTCCTGCCAAGAAACTTTTTTGGTTTTCTGTTTCAATATCATCAGCAGTTTGTTTTATCGAAATTACGTAGTTGGTTTCTGTTTGAATAGTTAAAGTGAATTTATCAAACTCAATTCCCATTGTTAAATTTGAATAGCCATTCCATGCATTGACACCACTGTTAAATCCAAAACTATTTAACCGACCAAACCAATATGCAACATCTGAATTTAGTGAGAAAGTAACTCTTTTAATATTATAACTCCATTGCAACCCAGTTCTAAAGTGATATGTAATAATGTTGGTACTGGCACTTCCTTTTAGATTAAATCCAACAGGCAAACCATATTTTGCATGATAAGTAAAAAGTGGCGCATAAATCCAAGCACTTGTAGATTCAATTTGGTCTTCTGGAAGCTTTGCTAATAGTAACGAGAGTTCGTGTTTGTACTCACCAGTCTCCATTATAGATGGATAAATAAAGGAACCTTTGGCTACATCAAACTGAGCAAACCCTTTTTGCGGAAAGGTTACCAAAAATATAACAGAGAAGATAAAATATTTAATAAATCCAATTTTCATTTAGCAAAATATAATGCTTTTTAAGATTTTTTAATATTTCTTTTTATTGTTTCATTTAGTTTTTAACTATAAAAATCAGAGAAGACATTTTGTTAAATTTCGTCTTTCTTTAATCCAACAAACCTATTCGTAAGTAATAACACCGATTGAGATTCCAATTCCATTTTTATTATATTAGGAAATAATTAATGAAGATAATTAGCATAATTAATTGGAAGGGAAATGAGAACTATTGAACTACAAGGAGATTATAAAAATTATTATCTTAATAAATGTACAATACTAGAACTATCACAAAAGTATAATCTTTCGGGCAATAGAATTAGATCAATTTTAAATCAAATTCATTTCCAGTTTTTACATTTTCTTAAAACTGATACAAACAGACATCTCTATGAACTAATGTATAGTTCTGCTTTTAAAACAAAATTCATGCTAAAAGAAGATCATGAAAAGTTGGAAGATCTTTTAGTCGCATTCGATACGTTTACATCAACAATGTTACATAATTAAATATATTTTTCACAAAATTATTTTTCCATTATAGTGAACATATATCTATTTTCATTGTATATGTTTTATCAAATAAATATTTAGAGGTCAAAAATGAGAACCAAACAATTGTTATTTATACTATTCTTACTGCCATTGTTCTTTTTATCAGCACTAGAGAGCGATCAAAAATCTGTCGCCATAACTGTATACAACAGCAACCTTGGAGTTGTAAAAGATTTGAGAACTATTGATATTGCTTCTGGCATATCAACTATTAAACTCACCGATGTAGCCCAACACATTGATCCTACAAGCGTTCATATTGGAATTGATGGCGAAGTACTTGAGCAAAACTATCGATATGATTTAGTTAGCATCGATAAAATTCTTAAAAAATATCTCGATAAAAAAATTCAACTAATCAATGAAAAAGGTGAATTGCTTGAAGGAATATTGCTTACCGCAAATAGCAACCAAATTGTTTTGAGGAAAAAAGATGGTGGTTTGCTAATGTTGCCTAACACAAATAAATATCAAATTTCTGTTGGTCAACTTCCTGAAGGTTTAATTACAAAACCTACTTTAGTCTGGATGGTAAAATCTCCTAACTCTGGAAAGCAAGATGTGGAAGTTTCATATCAAACTTCTGGAATGAATTGGCACGCTGAGTACGTTGTTGTTCTTAACAAAGATGATGACAAGCTCGACCTAAACTCATGGGTTAGCGTTGATAACAATTCTGGTGCGACATTTAAGAATGCAAAGTTAAAACTTATTGCTGGCGATGTGAACTTAGTAAAACCACAATATAATAGAAGGCAATATAAGGGAGAAGTAATGATGGCTATGGATGCTGCTCCATCACCACAATTTGAGGAGAAAGCATTTTTTGAATATCACATTTATAATTTACAACGACCAACAACTCTAAGTAATAACGAGACAAAACAGATTTCACTTTTTGAAGCAGAGAATGTTAAGGCAAATAAAAAATACTATTACAAAGGTGGAAGTTATTATAGAAACAATTCTAAAGGGAAAGTTTCAGTAATTATTGAATTTGAAAATAGTAAATCGAATAATTTAAGCGTTCCTATGCCAAAGGGAAAAGTTCGTGTTTACAAATCTGATGGCGATGCCCTTGAGTTTATTGGTGAAGATATGATAGACCATACTTCAAAAAAAGAGAAAGTGAAATTAAAAATTGGTGATGCTTTTGATATAGTTGTAAAAGATGTTCAAACAGAGAATAAAAAAATTGCCCAAAGGGTCTATGAACAAGAATATGAAATTACAATTAAAAACAAGAAAGATGAAAACATTGTTGAAGATGTTGAACGTTCACTTGGTCTCAACTGGGAAATATTAAGTTCGACATTAGATTTTGAAAAACTAAATTCACAAAACATCCTATTTAAAGTTCCAGTAAAAGCGGATGGAGAAACAGTTCTTAAATACAAAGTTAGATATTCGAACTAACTAAAAATATGATTCATATTATTTTGTTATTTTAGAGATGGTTTTACCATCTCTAATTATTTTAAAGAATATGGAAAATAGTATTAAATATCTCCAGTATCCTTCAACCAGAGACGTTGTTTTTGTTTTTGGAGCAGGTGCTTCACATCCTGACGGTGTACCATTGCAACGCCATATTCTTCCAATGATTTTAAATGATGAAGAAATTGCTTGTTCTGACATTGGGGAAACTGTTATTCAGTTTATTAAAGATAATTTTGCTTTCGATCCAATTACAAACGACTATCCACATCTTGAATCTGTATTTCTCTTTTTAGATCATTTTATTCAACAGAATGAAAGCTTAAGCAAAACTTATACAAATTCTGCAATTCATAAAATCAAAGAGTACCTAATTAAATTAATCCATTTCATTGTTAATAATGAATCAAGCACATCTAAAAGTACATATCATAAATTTTGGGACGCCGTTGAGAAATACAATTCAAATATTTCAATAATTACCTTAAACTATGATACTCTTTTAGAACAAGCTTTTGAATTTATGTACGAGCGAGTTG
>CBDUTO010000120.1:0-13301 GCA_965370315.1 uncultured Melioribacteraceae bacterium | reverse complement strand
CTAATCTGTTAAAAAATATAGCCTATTCTGTGCTTTTTAGACAGACTGACGTTAGAGGTAAAACTAAATCATGACATCATACAATAACTTTCAAATTAATATGAAATGAAACGTTAATCTGATTATCTTTACTAACGGTTAAGGGGACTTATCATTAATATGGAAAACGCTATAAACGATTATCAATACTATGGTAAGTAAAGATGGTAATTATACCATTGTTAAACTTGGGGAAGCAAGTTACAAAGCCTTTATACTTAATTTTTGAATGAAAATTGCTTAATAGTAAAACTGATTTAACTTCAAAAATAAATACGAACGCACAACAGTAAAAGGAAAAATCATGAAATTAAAGAGAAATATAATAATACTAGTACTACTGTTTAACTGTATTAATGGATTTGGTCAAACAAAAATAATGTCCTTTAATATTAGATATAACAATCCAAATGATGGAGTAAATTGGTGGGAGAATAGAAAAGAAGAAGTAGTACAATTAATTGATTTTTACCATCCTGAATTTTTAGGAATTCAAGAAGGTTTAAGTAATCAGTTAGAATTTATTGTTGATAAGTTAAATGGCTACAATTATATCGGTGTAGGAAGAGATGATGGTAAGCAAAAGGGGGAATTTGTAGCAATTATTTTTGATTCAACAAAGTTTAAGCTTATTGAGACCAAGACTTTCTGGTTGTCACAGACACCTGATACTGTTTCCGTTGGTTGGGATGCTTCTATGGAAAGAATATCAACTTATGGTGCATTCATAAATAAAAACACAAAAGATTCAATATTTATATTTAATTGTCATTTTGACCATATTGGAAAAATATCACGAAAAATGTCATCTGAATTAATTCTTAAAAAGATAATTGAATTTGGCTTGAATGAAAGCAGATTAATAGTAATGGGAGATTTAAATTGTGAATCACAAGATGAACCAATACAAGTTTTGCGACAAGAATTAGATGATGCGGTTGAAATTTCGGAAAAACCACATTATGGTCCCCATGGGACATTTAGTGGTTTTAATAATAAATTGATTGTAAAAAAAAGGATTGATTACATTCTTACAAAAAATCTGAGGATTAAAAACTATAGACATGTTGATGACAGAAGGATAAACAACTTATATATTTCCGATCATTTTCCTGTACTAGTTGAAATAATAGAGACTACCGGCAACAAAGGTTATACCCAATAAACGAAATACATTTAATCCGTGATATTCCATGTTGTGTTTCATACTAGAACCAGACACACATTAAGCACATTTGATTTTTTGCAAACATAAAAGTCTTCCATAAAAAAAACAAAAGAGCTTAATTTTTTACAACGCTTAATAAACATATTTCAGATGTTTTATACACTAAAAAAAGGGGAATAAATCTTTTTACTATATTGCAGTTCTAATTCTGACAAAATGAATAGGATAAAAGAAGTATTGGATGAAATGGGAATTAAGCAGAAGTGGCTAGCCGAAAGGTTAAGTAGAAGCTACAACATTGTCAATGGATATGTGCTAAACAGACAACAGCCAAGACTTGAAGTATTAAATGAAATTTCTAATATTCTTGATGTTGATGTAAAAAAGTTAATTGTAAGCAGTAAAAAGTGAATTAGACGAAAGAAAAATATGGCAAGAATTAAACCATTAAAATAAGCAACAATCAATGGCAAAAAAGAAATTTAAAATAATGCTGTCATCTATTGTTAATCATTTTAAAACAGAGATAGAGCAAATTTACGCAACCCTAAAAGGGTACGGTTATGATGTGATGTGTTCGCATATGGGAACGGTCTATAATGTACCTGGAAAATCTCCAGAAGAGTCTTGTTTAATTGCTGTAGAAGATTGTGATTTCTTTTTTGGTATAATATATCCTTTCTATGGTTCAGGCATTACACATAAAGAATTTAAAAAAGCAATTGAGATAAATAAACCTAGAGGTTTTCTTGCGCATCACGATGTTGCTTTTACTCGACAGTTATTACAACAATTTATGATTGATAACAAAGGAGACCGTACAGATTTTGTTTTAAAAACTAAAACTCCCGTTATGGACGACCTTCGAGTTATAGATATGTACAATGATGCGGTTGGTGATGGACAACCTATGAATAAAAGACTTTGGGCACAAGAATTTTATAAATACTCCCTTGACGGTGCTGAGTTTGTGACAACTCAATTTGAGAATAAAAACAGATTTAAAACTGATTTAGATAACATTAATAAAGAAGAAAATGAGTAATGAACAACTTTTAAAAAACCTGTTAAAACAGGGCGAAAGCGAACAGCTTGAATTTATGGAAGTTGTTCGAAAAGATAGTATTGCAAGAAATCTTTGTGCTTTATTAAATGCAGATGGCGGACGTGTTGTTGTTGGTGTAACCGATAATGGTAAAGCAGTTGGTTTAGAAGATGCTGTTAGATACAAAGCTGAAATGCAAGCCTATTTAATTAATGTAATAGTTCCTGATGCTCCCATTACAATTTCTGTTGAGATTTTGGGTCAAAAAGAATTACTCATTTTTAAAGTTTGGGGTGGTTCTAAGCAACCTTATATTTTTGATAGCAATATTTATTATCGTAGAGGAACTTCTACACAAAAAGCTACTTCCAAAGAAATTTCGAATCTCATACACGACAGACAATTGTCTGAACAGCACTGGGAAAGACAAATTACACTTGGAGTTGAATTAGACAATTTAGATAAAAAACTAATTAGTAAAACAATTACAGAATCCCGCAAAAATCATCGCAGCAATTTTGAAAGTGATGATATTCTAGAGTTTTTAACTCATTATGGCTTATACATCAATGGCTCTTTCACAAATGCCTGCGTTGTATTATTTGCAAAAAAACCAAGCAAGTTTATTCCACAAGTTAGAGTGCGCCTTACTGAATATGCCGAAGGAAAAACAGACGAGCATTTAATTAGGAATGAAATATTAGAAGGAAACCTATTTACAGTAAGAGATGAATTAGAAAAATATGTAAATGGCCTAGGTATTAGAAGTGTATTTGATAAAAACCAATGGAAACGTTTAGACTTTTCTTTTCCTAAAAGAGCTTTACAAGAAGGAATCATTAATGCCTTAATGCATCGAGATTATAGTAGTTTTTCGAGTAGTGTAACTATCAGCGTTTATCCTGATAGATTTGTGATTTCCAATAGTGGTAAACTTCCTGATGATATTAAAATACGTGATTTAAAGAGAAATCACGATTCTCATCCAGTTAATCCTGACGTTGCACATATAGTTTTTCTAAATGGTTTGGTTGATAAACTAGGTAGAGGTACAATAAGAGTAATTGAAGAATGTAAAGATGCGGGTTTACGAGTACCTGAATGGAAAGAAACATCTAGTAGTATTGTACTTACTTTTAATGGCCCTAAAGGACTTGTTGAAAAGAAAGAACGAAGTGATGCTGCAAGTGATGCTGCAAGTGATGCTGCAAGTGATGCTACAAAAAGATTTATTCGTGATGCTGTAAATGATGCTGTAAATGATGCTGCAAGTGATGTTGTAATTGAAAGACTTATTAAAGAAACATTATTTATTTATGTAGAAGATGGCAAAAGCTTAAAAGATTTAATGCTAGCATTTGATGTAGCAAGAGCCACTATGCAAAGAGATATGGCTTTGTTAAAGGCACATCAATTCATTGTATTTGAAGGTGCTACAAAATCAGGCGTTTATAAATTAAATGAAGATTTTAAACTAAAATTGGAAGCAGTTAATGACAAACTAGCTATCACATAGAGCCATACACATTTGCAATTCACACAAGCCGCAAACACAAACCCAAAATTGTAAAAGAGTATGTCTTTGCCAACGCCAACGCCAACAAGAGATTGAAAAATAAAGTACGAAAACACAACAATGTATAAAAATAATAGCCGGGACAGTAGTAAATTCAAGGGTTGTAGCCCGCTTTAACTTTTTTGTAACTTGACTGGAGAGTGCCGCGCAATCGGCTACTATTCTTATACTCACCGATACAGACATTGTATATATTGAGAATGTTGTGAGAAATTTAATGAAAGTGCAACGTCCTGAAAGGATGTGACAATATGAAGAAGAAACAAACAAAACAAATACTCAGAATAGTATTGCTTATTTCAACCACAATCTCCATGTTCTACGTACCATGGATTTTGGTATGGGCTTGGATATTACCACTGCCTGATACGGTTCAAGAACAAGTAAATGAAGCAATTGATCACGGATTTGATGGAATGATTGTATACGTAGACGAAGCAGACAAACCACCAGCGTTTTATACTTCTGGTTGGCACGATCGAAAAAACAAAATACCTGCTAACCCGAAAGCCTTATTCAAGATTGCCAGTATCAGTAAGTTGTATGTCGCTGTTGCTATTACTAAATTAGTAAATGATGGCCGCTTATCTTTAGATAAAACACTCGCTGATTACTATCCAGAACTTGTGGGCAGGATTGAACATTCAGATAAAATCACACTACGTTTGATGGTGCAACATCGGAGTGGTATTCCTAACTTTACAAATAATCCCACTTATTGGGAGGACGAACAGGAAAACGGTAAAAAGGCCCTTGAATTTGCCCTTGATTTGCCAGCTAGCTTTGAACCGGATAATGGTTATGAATATTCAAATACTAATTATTTGTTGCTTCGGGAGATTATTTATAAAGTAGTCGGTTATAGCCATCAGCAATATATCAAGGAGGAAATATTGATACCACTCGAACTAAACAATACATTTTTTTCTCTTAAAGAAGTGAATATTGATGATGTTATGAGTGGCTATTATGTTGGTGTCGATGACGATTTTAAAACAAATGAAAATGGAATGTTAGCGACAGCAGAGGATGTAGGTATATTCTTGAGGGCATTAAACGATGGCTCAGTATTTAACAATGGGGAACAGGAAATCTACTCTTCCATTTACGTATACGAACATGGAGGTTTAGTCCCTGGCTATCAGAGCCTTGCAGAATATCACAAAGAGATCAACACGGTTGTCATTCAATTTATTAATACAACTAATTTTGATGGATACGACTGGAATTTATCTGAAATAGTAATTAACCGTATTGTAAAAATATTGAGAAATAAAAAAGAATTATAACAATGTATAAAAGGGATTAAATCGATTTTGTTGATATGTTTAAGACTCATTTATAAATAAACCGAATTACACATTGCAAACTTTGGTTTAGGAAAAACTAGCATGGATTCTATTAAATGGATTTCTTTACCAAGAAAGGATAAAAAAAATAGATCCAAAAAATGCTTTGTTTGGAAAGAAAACTAACAACTGGCAAAAACGGAGCTGAATTTAAGTAGTATTGTTCAAACTATTATTATTTGGAAAGCAAAAACATGAAGAGCAAACGACATATTTCCATAATACTAATACCCTCATTATTGTTGTTTTTACCTTTTATAGCAATGCAGTTTACGGATGAAGTAAATTGGAACCTCATGGATTTCGTTATTGCTGGAATTCTATTGTTTGGCACTAGTCTATTGATTGAACTTGCTATTAGAAAAGTTAAAATAAGTAAATATAAGATTGCTATAAGTATATTTATTCTAACACTATTTCTTGCAATGTGGGCAGAACTAGCTGTTGGAATATTTGGTACGCCCTTAAGTGGAAATTAAATTGAGTACATAATTACAATTGCTTTTATAATTTCATATTTGATAGAAACAAGAAATTCTTCAAATAAATTTTTCAATTTTCTCTTTCATTCCCAAGTTGCCCTGCAAACCACCTGAATGTACAGCAACAATAGTCTCTCCAGATTTGAAATGTCCTGACTTTATTAATTCGGAAATACCAAACATCATTTTGTTTGTGTAAATGTAATCTAGTTCAAATCCATTTAGTTTTTCAAATTCTTTAGTGAACTGAACAAGTTCAGTTGTGAGTTTTGCAAATCCACCAAAATGAAAGTCTGTATTTAAACTCCAATTATTGAATTCTTTCCCAGTATAGTCATGAACTAAATCTGAAATTACGTCTTTAAGAAATTCCCCACCTTTCAATGCTGGGAATACAATCCCTTTTTTGTTACCATTAAGTCCAGCAACTATACCTGCAAATGTTCCACCACTTCCAGATGAAGAACAGATATAATCGAAATCAATGTCAATATTATCAACTATTTCAGCACAACCTTTAAGAGCAATATTATTTGTTCCGCCAAGTGGAAGAATGAAAGCAGCACCAAATTTATTTTTCAATACATTTAAATAATCTTTTGAATCACGTTTTCTAAAAGTAGTTCTATCAACGTAATGGATTTCCATTCCATTATCCACTGCTGATTGTAGTGTTTCATTTAAGGGTAGGTGTTCCTCACCTCTAAGTAATCCAATAGTTTTAAATCCAAATATTTTACCTGCCATTGCAGATGCATGAATGTGATTTGAATAAGCACCACCAAAAGTAAGAAGCGTATCTTTCCTTTGTTCCAACATTTCGGCAATGTTGTATTTCATCTTATACCATTTATTACCCGAAATTACAGGATGAACAAGGTCAATCCGTTTCATAAATACTTTTACATCTGTGATAATATTTGGCAATTTAACAGGGAGTAATACCGCTGCTTCTTCGTTGATGTGTGGTTTGAAATCAAACATATTGAACAAGGTCTTTTAATAATTTATATTGGTTTTTACATTTACCAAAATAATTAAAAGTTAAACATGATTAAAATATTATTTGTCTGCATGGGAAACATTTGCCGCTCACCCTCTGGTGAAGCAGTTATGAATGGGCTTATTACAAAAAACAATTTACAAGATAGAATCACTTGTGATTCGGCAGGAACAATTGCTTATCACTCTGGGGAACCGGCAGACACACGAATGAAAAGCCATGCTGTCAAACGTGGATATGACTTAACAAGTATTGCTAGACAAATAAAGCAATTTGATTTTGACAGATTCGATTACATAATTGCAATGGATAGTGAGAATTACAATAATATTCTTTCACTTGATTCAGAAGTGAAATACAAAAATAAAGTTTCAATGATGTTGGAATATGCTACGCAGTATGATGATACCGATGTTCCAGACCCATATTATGGCGGCGAGCAAGGCTTTGAGTACGTTCTTGATTTACTTGAAGATGCATGTCTTGGATTGTTGAAACATATTGTTAAAAATGATTTCTAATAAAAATTTATTTGGAAGCCAATAAAGTCTTTGCGAATCCCGTTTTGTGGGATGAAGCAATCTGTTGAAGATTGCCACGTCGTCCGATAAAAAATGGACTCCTCGCAATGACATTTTTAATAATATTTACTACAAGAATTGATTATAAGAACGTTAAATTATAGGAGAAATAAAACAATGGCAGATATTAAAATTTACCACAAACCAACATGCTCAAAAAGTAGAGCAGGAGTAAAATACCTTGAAGAGAAAGGGGTAGAGTTTGACGTAATAAAATATTACGATACTCCTTACACAAAAAACAAATTGAAAACACTTCTAAAGAAAATGGATATGAAAGCTGAAGAGCTTTTACGCAAGAGAGAAATATCTTATAAAGAATTGGATTTCAAAAACAATAAATATACTCAAGCCCAAATAATTGATTTCATGGTTGCTGACCCAAGTCTAATTGAGCGTCCTATAATTGAAAAAGGGGATAAGGCAGTTGTAGCACGACCAACTGAAAGGATAGATGAAGTAATTTAATTACATATTTAAACTCTTTAAATTGATGTAAGTATTAGGAGCAAAGATGAAAAACTCAATTTTACATATTTTAGTTTTCATTTCTATTTTATCTTCCAACACATTTGCCCAGCCAATACAAGAGTTACAAGAATCAAAGTATAAAAACTTCTCCATTGGTACATACGGACGTGTTGGTGCTAATTGGTCCTTTGATGTTCAGGGAGCTTTGGCGCGAACTCTCAATCTTAATGGAATGGGAATGCTTGGCGGAAGAATGGAAGAGATGGATTATCTTGAACTTGCACCAGCAATACATTTTGAGCCAGCTAATTCTAGAATAAATACGGAGATTAATGTTCAAGCAAGGCTCTCAGTTTATAATACTGGTGGACAGTTGTTTGGTAATGTAAATACCAAAAGTATTGGAGGGCTTACATTTGGTCTTCCAGAATTATTTGCACAAGCCAAACATATTAACGGATCTCCATGGTCTGTATGGGTTGGCGCACGCCTTTTCAGAGGCGGCGATGTTCATATTGCTGACCACTGGTATTTTGACGATCTCTCATCTCAAGGATTTGGTATTGAATATGGCAACACAGAATTTGTTACACTCTTTGTTAGTGCCGTTGATACAAACTCAACTTTGCCTCCATATTTTTATGTGAATACTGCAACTGGAACACCATCGCTAGAACTTAGACAAAGAATTGTAACGGCTCTTACACATACTTTTGAATATGGAGAAAATCACAAATTAAAAATCTTGGGAGAATTTCATAGACTAGCAGATGGAACTACTGATGTGGATAGTTTAAAACAATATTTAGATTATCCATCCGATGTCGGCTATACAGTTGGTGCCAAGCACGTTATGCAATTGCCACAATTTTTGCCAGGTTCTTTTAATGCACTCTCTTTACGTTATGGTATTGGAATTGCAAATGGCGGCGATGGTGGAATGAGTAAAACTTGGCTTACATATGGTGCTCCAAACTTAGAGACAAACAAATTTACAAATGCTTATTCTCTTTCGTTTGTTGAACATTTTCTTTTAAATTTTTCTAAGTCATTTTCATTAAACGGATATGCTATTTATACTAAAAGTCATGGTGCTGCAGATAGTGACCACCTTGCAAAAACATATTTTGACAAAGAAGTATATAACCAGAAAACTGATTTTGCTACTGGACTCAGATCGTTTTATTACATATCCGATATTTTTCACTTAATGAATGAAGTCCATTTTGCAATGAGAAAAGATGGACAAAATGATGCAGCATCGGTTTTGAAATTTTCTATAATTCCAACTCTTGTTCCAACTGCGGAAAGAAGTGCTTGGGCAAGACCGCATCTAAGATTTATTTACACAATTGCGTTCTATAACGATTTTGCAAAAGAGAATTTATACTCGCCATATCTGCAAGCGGTTGGTGAAAAAAGCATTGGACACTATTTTGGAGTTAGAGCCGAGTGGTGGATTTGGTAAATGATTTTTTGGGGATGTGAATTGAATAATTGCATCCCCATGTTTTTAGCTACAAGTAAAATTAAAGCTTTATCTAAAGTCTAAATTCTACAAATGACAATTCATTTGAACTTTTGCTGACTTGACTAATTAATTCTTTTGAAAAGAGAAGAATTCTCTCCATCCCGACATAATTTAATGTTCCATATTCGTCGCTTGGTTTATGATAATTAGAGTGGTATCCAGTGAAAAACCATAAAGATGGAATACCTTTTCTTATGAAACTATATGAATCTGTTGCGCCAACTTGCTCATCAAAGTATAAATTGAAATTATAATCTTGGTTAGTTGAAAGAAAACTAGTCCATTCTTTTGCACTTTTCGTATGATTTACATGCAAAGTATCACCTCTCATTCGACCAACCATGTCATAATTTATCATGCATTTAATTTTTCCTGTTTTACTAGGTAAGTTGTTAATAAAATAGCGTGAGCCAACAAGGCCACTTTCTTCAGCTCCAAATGCAACAAAACAAATATTACAATCGTACAGAGAGTCGGTACTACATAATTTGGACATTTCCAATAATACAGATATGCCTGAAGCATTATCATCTGCACCATTGTAGATAGAATCCAACATGGATCTATAATTTTTTATACCAAGATGATCGTAATGAGCACCAATTATAATAGATTGAGTAGTGTCTTTTCCCTTTAGGAAACCAACAATATTTGTAGCTCTACTAAATTCATAATTCACTTTAATATCTATACTTATACTAATTTCAGGTAATTCAAATGAGAGTGATGATTTGCTTGTTAAAAGGCTTTTATTGATTTTATCGATATCAATATTAGCAGTCTTCATAAGATTTTTATATGCTGAATATGATAATCTGATCATTGGAATTTGCTCTTGCACACTCTTTTGGCTGAATCTTCTTTTTTCGTTTAATGGAATTATCGAATCATGTTTTTTATATGATTCTGGAAGAACAAATATGATAGCCTTACAACCTAAGGATTTTAATAATTTTGCCTTTTCAGTGGTATTTAATTTAAATGACATTTTCCGTAAGTTTTTTTCAATTCCTTTGGGTGGAACCATGTAGCAAATTGCAACTTTATCACTTAAGTCTATTCTATGATAATCATCATACTCATTAATTTTTTCATTGATTCCATATCCTATGAAAACGAGCTTTCCCGAAATTTTATCTGAGCCACTTTGGGAAAAAACAACAAAATCTTTAGTATGTTTTAATTGATATAGACTATCTGATATTTTAATAGAAATACTATTAGTATTTGAGGCATTTATTCTACAAAGAAAAGGAAAATCTTGAAAATATTCTGATTTGGAATTTAGGCTTTCTAAACCATTTTCTTTAAATATGTTTTCTATATACATTTGTGATAATGAGTCACCTTCAGTAGTTGGGTATCTTCCTTCCAATTTATCAGAAGCTAAATAATTGACATGCTTTTCTAGCTGTTCAGAGATAGAATGAGAATCTTGACAGCTTAGCAAAAAAAGAATTGGAAATAAAAACAAAATCTTCATTTAATTACCCCTCTATAGAATTTTAATTGGTTATTAAATACTATTCTAATAGTAGTATTACTGCTGCCCAATCTCATATAGTAGAAGTTTTGCTGTTCTTCTTTTATATTAAAATTGAACTCTTGAGTTTAGGCATAAGACGACTCAGCGAGTCGTCACTACGTCTTGTAATTATTTCATCAATTCTCGATTCATGAAACTAATACTCAAACTCACTTCCACCAATAAACTCGCGAAGTACAGAATCTGTTGGGACAGCTGAATCATCCGCTATCGGTCTAATTCCTTTTAGCATATTATAAGTTCTTTCTGCTCTAGTATAAGCATCAATTTTCAAAGGGTTATCTTTAAAGAGGGTTACCCATTCTGCAAATTTATCAAATAATAGAGAGCGATAAAGCGAGAGCTCGTAAGGCATTCCGCTACTTATTATAAAATCGGCATTATTACTGTATGGAATTATGTGACGCAACTCGCTTGCTCTAACGTAGTGCCAATGCTCAAGTGTTTGTTGAGGATCGTATGCACGTTGTACTGAATCGCGTAACATTCTGCGCATTAATCTAATATCTGTCCATTGTACAAATTTATTGTCGGCATCTTTTATTTGAACAAGAGGTTCAAGATATAATTTAAACTTAACATCGTCATCAATTCCTTCGCTGAACTGAGGGTATAGTCCGTGAAGACTATCTATCAAAATAATTTCATTATCTTTTCTTTGGATTAGAGTTTGATTTAATGTGCGAAGACCTTTCTTAAAATCATATGAGGGAATCATTACTTTCTCACCAGCACTCAGCTTTTTAAGATGCTCGTTTATTAATGGTAAATCCAATGCTTGTGGAGTTTCAAAATCGTAGTCCCCAAATTCATCTTTTGGATGTAATGCCAAATCAAAAAAGTAATGATCAATATTTAATGTTACAAAACTTAATCCTTGTTTTTTTAATCTTTGCTCTATCTTAATAGTTGTAGTAGTTTTTCCGGAAGAAGATGGTCCACTAATGAAAACCATTTTTAATTTGTCACTACGTTGTAAAATTAATTCTGCAGCTCTATCCACATCCTTTTCATAACGAGCTTCAGAGATTTTAACTAAGTCAGTAAAACCATCTGCATCAATTTTTGCATTAAGTTTTCCAAAAGTGTTTAAGTCTTTTTCAACAGTCCAATCATATACATGCCATATTTTTTCCCATGGAATTTTCTCGGCAGATCGACTTCCTTGTTCAGCATTTGATTCGCGTTTTTGCTTTTGTTCATCTCGATAGAGAATATATTCTTTAGCAACTGTTGCATGACCGTTTTCTATTAAAACTTTTTCAACTACATCTTGAATCTCTTCATTATTTGGCTTAAAGCCTGCCTGAACTCTGTTCTCAAGTTCTATTACAACTTTATCTGCAAGACTCTTTGCAGTCTCTTTATCTCTTCCGCCGACTGATACCGCAGATCTGTATATTGCATTCATAATTCTTTCTGGATTGAAAGGAACTATTGTACCATTACGTTTTATTACTTCTTTTATTTTACTCATGATTATTCCTTTATATATTTAACCATCTTAGGATCTATTTTCTATTGTGTCTTTCTGTGAAAGCCAAATGTAAAAGGTTAGAGGTAAGAAGTGAGATTAAAAAACAACTTCTATCATCTTCCTTTTTAAAACATCTTTGAAATTTCCGAAACATCTTTGCATTTACTTAAGGCTAACATTAGTTTTATTCTAGCTTTTTGACCATTCAAATAATCCGTAAAAATCACTCCAAGTTCTTTTAACCATTTTCCTGCACCTGGATAACTATAGATATCAAGTGTTTCTCCAGTTGGACAGCGGGAAACAAGGACTACAGGAATTCCTTTTTCAACGGCATATTTAATTCCTTCATAAGCTGTAGGAGGCACATTACCCACTCCAAGAGCTTCAACAACAATTCCTTTAACTCCACTATCAGCCGAAAACCTAAAGAATTTATCTGTTATTCCCGTATGAACTTTTATTAAATCAACATTAGAAATAATGCTATCGGTTTCAATAATTTCCAGTTTTTTGGGTAATCTATTAAAAACTACTTTTTCATTTTCCACAAAACCGATGGAGCCAAAATCCATACTTTGAAACGTCTCCATATCTTCTGTATGAGTTTTAGTAACTTCGCTCGCAGCATTAATCTCTCCGTTTAAACAAACCAAAACTCCCATATCTTTGCTATTATCATTTTTACATATAGTAATTGCATCAAGTAAATTCTTAGGTCCATCCCAATCTGGTTCTGAGCTTGTTCGCATTGCTCCAATTACAACAATTGGTTTTGAAGTCTTGATTGTTAAATCTAAAAAGTAAGAAGTCTCTTCAAGTGTATCAGTACCATGAGTTACGATTATTCCATCAATATCATCTGACTCAGCAAACTCTTTTACTTTTCGTGAAAGCTCAAGCATTAATTCAGGAGTGATGTGGGGCCCAGGGTACATTCCAAATTCATATAATGAAATATTTGCGTCACTTCCAGCTTCAGGAATCATTTCAAGTAATTCATTTCCATGGAAGTGAGGAATTGCCCCACCAG
>CBDUTO010000119.1:0-13487 GCA_965370315.1 uncultured Melioribacteraceae bacterium | reverse complement strand
GACTTTTCCAATTTATAATTTTGCTTTTCCCAAAATGCTTGGCTACCTAACGGCTCCACAACTAAGCTGCTGCCGAATTAAAAATATATTTATATAAACTTACAATTTCATTAAAACAAAAAACTTTAAAAACACGCTAAGCGTATCGGCAGTCTGCTTGAGTTGTTGGTTAGAAAGCCACACTTTAAATTTAGCAACCACTTTTAAGTACTACCTTAAAAAGAAACCACAACAATAATTTTTAAAACAAATATTAAAGCGACTTACACAAAAAAGCTCTTTACCAAAAACAAAAGAGAAAATGAAAACGGCGCATTTATTAATTTTGCAAACTAACAATTAATTTCATTCAGACTTTTAAGGAGCAACGACTTTGTAATTTTATAATTCTTCTTTTCCCAAAATGCTTGGCTTTCTAACCTATTATTGTACTGCCTAACGCCGTATAGTGTGTCAAATTAGAAGGGGAATTTTTGTAACTGTTTCGCCCTCAATTGCCAAACGTAGTTAAACAAATATTTTACTAATAATGCAAATTAGACTATTTTATCCTTAACTGCAAATCCATAATTTACTCTCATATTTAAACCTTTTTTAAGCTTATAATTGATTAGATCTCCAATGCAAAATTTATAATGCCTAAATTATTTTCCTCCATCACTTTCTAATAAAACAGAAATATTAGCAGAAAAAAACTATATTATAGTTGTTCTAATCTGGAGCTAGGCTATATATCATTCCAAAAAAAAGGAGAGGTGAACTATGGCAGAAAAGAAGATATTAGATTTGGTTCGCGAATCAATTCGCTTAAAACACTATTCCATTCGCACAGAAGAAACTTATGTTAATTGGATAAAAAGATATATCCTTTTCCATAATAAAACGCATCCAGCTGAATTGTCCGAAGTTCATATCCGTAAATATTTATCTCATCTTGCACGCGTAGGCAGGGTTTCTGCCTCAACTCAGAATCAAGCTTTTAACGCCATAATCTATCTCTATAAAAATGTTCTAAAAATAGAATTGGGCGATTTAGGAAATATTGAACGTGCAAAACGAAGTAGGAGTATTCCAGTTGTGTTTTCACCCACCGAAGCAAAACAAATTTTGGAAAATATGAGTGGCGTAAATAAACTAATGGCATCACTTCTTTACGGTGCCGGAATGCGTTTAATGGAATGTGTAGGCTTGCGAATAAAGGATGTAGATTTTAGTAACAACCGAATATTAGTTCGCGATGGAAAAGGAAATAAAGATAGAGTAACAATATTACCAGAAAAGCTAACTGAAATTCTTAAAATCCAAATAAAACGAGTTAAGCTAACTCATATGAATGATTTGGAGGAAGGATTCGGTACTGTTTATCTACCAAACGCATTAGCAGCAAAATATCCTTCAGCAGAAAAATCTATCGGTTGGCAGTATCTATTTCCATCTTCAAAACTATCAAAAGATCCACGAAGTGGAAAAACCCATCGCCACCATGTTCACGAATCCGTACTTCAAAAGGGAGTAAAAAAAGCAATAAAAGAAACGGACTTTGAACAACCCGCAAGTTGCCATACATTCCGCCACAGTTTTGCAACTCATCTATTAAAAAATGGGTACGACATACGTACAGTTCAAGAATTGCTCGGTCATGCAAATGTTAAAACAACAATGATCTATACACATGTGCTAAATAAGGGAGGGTTAGCAGTAAAAAGCCCTATCGACTAAAAATAATTGGTAACACTGGTTGAGAAAAAAGGCTCAAGAATGGATTTGCCAGTTTTCCATAATTACTGCAATTCGGATGTAAATTAACATAGATCAAATTCTCGCTATTTTTCGTTAAAAAAGCAACACATTTTAAAGTACAATAAGTTGAATAAAGCAAATAACGGGAATTTTTATTTAGAATGCTATCTTTATTAGAACTCAGCCATAAATTTTAATAGCATTTGACACTTTAACCTAAATAAAAAGCATTATTAGCAAAAACCATCACATTTTGGCTTGCAAAATTTGTACATTACTCCACTTTTTGTCTTTTGGGCTTATAAAATTTGTACATCGCTTCACTTTTTGTCTTTTGGGCTTGCAAAATTTGTACATTGCTCCACTTTTTGATTTTTGGGCTTGCAAAATTTGTACATTGCTCCACTTTTTGTCTTTTGGGCTTGCAAAATTTGTACATCGCTTCACTTTTTGTCATTTGGGCTTGCAAAATTTGTACATTGCTCCACTTTTTGATTTTTGAAGCTTTGGAGATACCTCCATGACATGACTTTTTGTTTTTTGAAGCTTTAGAGATACTTCCACGGCATGACTTTTTGATTTTTTCTCTGTTTTCAAGGACCTTTGAGGCTGTCTCAAAAGTGTCATTCTCCCCTGTCATTCCAGACTTGATCCGGAATCTGATAAAACCAAAAGATACTGAATCAAGTTCAGCATGACTATTTGCTTTTTCTCACCTCTTACATCTACCCTTTAACAAATAATTCTGAATAAAATCTATTGCCCTGGTTTCTGACCAATATTTACCATTGATACTTTTATTAATAAACCCAACGTGTCCACCATATTTTGGAATTTCTAAATGAATATTTGGATTTTTGCTCTGAGTATTAGGATAACATGCCTCTCCAAGAAATGGATCATCCAGAGCATTAACAATTAAACTTGGAATTCTGATTTGCTCTAAAAGTGGACCACAACTACATTTTGCCCAATAATCTTCAGCACTTTCAAAACCGTTTAACGGTGCTGTATATCGTTCATCAAAATCTTTGAAATCCTTTATTTGCTCATAACCAATATCATCAATTTTATCAGGAAATAATTCCATCTTATCTTTAACTTTTTGGTGAAGCATCTTTAGAAACCGTTTCATATAAATCTTATTTATCCAAGATGATAACTCTATGGAAGAATCCTTCAAATCAACTGGAACTGAAAAAGCAACTGCACCTTTTAATTGTGGAAGAAGCTTATCTCCCTGTTGTCCTAGATAGAGCAAACTCAGGTTGCCACCCATGCTAAATCCAATTAAGTATATCTTTTCATATCCCTTTTTAAGTGCATGCCGGATAACAAAATCGAGATCGTCGGTACTGCCATTGTGGTACATGCGTAGCTGTCTATTTGTTTCTCCGCTGCAAGATCTGTAATTCCATGCAAGAGCATCAATATTTGCTTCATTTAGTGCTTTTACCATTCCTTTTACATATGAGCGTTCGCTATTTCCTTCCAGTCCGTGGGATATTATAGCTAAAACATTTTTCCCGGCAGCAGACCAGTCAAGGTCTAAAAAGTCATTATCTGGTGTTTCAATACGTTCTCGTTTATAACAAACTCCACTTACTTTTCGGAAAAGTGATGGAAATATGCTTTGAATATGTCCGTTTCGGAATAAAACTCTTGGTTTATAATTGGCAAATTTATTCATTTGTACTTTGATATTTTAATCAGATTGGTTTAGTAATTATTTTGAAACAACAAGTATAAAAATAATTGAATGTTGTAAAGATAATAATAGTTTAGAATAATGCATTAAAAATGCATTATTACTCAATTTTCCTCTAAGCAAGCTTTTGCAAACAAAGAAGTAAAATAAGTCTAAAAGTCTGTTTTTCTTTCATTTTTTTCAATATTTAGCTCATTATCTCTTTCTTAGAAATAGAACTCTTTGTATCTTTGTTTTTTATTAATTAGAAATAAATACTTTATGGCAAAAATTAAAATTAAGAAAGGTTTAGACCTTCCACTAAATGGCTCTCCGAAGCAAGAAATTACAAAAACAATTTTAACAAAAAAAGTAGCTTTACTTGGCGATGACTTTGTAGGAATGAAGCCTACAATGCTTGTTGCTGTTGGTGATGATGTAAAGAAAGGTCAACTTCTTTTTACCGATAAGAAAACACCAGGTGTTAAGTTTACTGCTACTGCTACAGGCAAAATTGTTGCTATAAATCGTGGCGATAAAAGAGCTTTTAAATCGATGGTAATTGAGAAATCTGGTAGCGATGAAATAACTTTTAAAAGTTATTCTGAAAATGAGCTATCAAATTTAACTACCGAATCTATTAAAGAGAATTTAATTGAATCTGGTGTGTGGACTTCACTTAGAGTTCGTCCTTTTTCAAAGGTAGCTGATCCAGCAACAACTCCAAATTCAATTTTTGTTACAGCAATGGATAGCAATCCACTTGCTCCATCAATTGAAATGGTTCTTGAAGGAAAAGAAAGAGCTTTTGAGAATGGATTAAAAGTGCTTGATAAATTGACAGAGGGTAATATCTTCCTTTGCAAAGCACCCAACTCTGAGATTCCAACAATTGATTCAGATAAATTAAAAGTTGAAGAATTTTCTGGTCCACATCCATCAGGTTTGGTAGGAACTCACATCCATTTTCTCAATCCAGTAAGTGCATCAAAAAAAGTTTGGTATGTAAATGCTCAAGATGTTGCAGCTATTGGTAATCTTTTTACTACAGGTAAAATTGATACTGAGAGAGTTATTGCTGTTGGTGGTTCACAAGTTAAACTTCCTACACTAATTAAGACAGAACTTGGTGCTGATTTATTAGAATTAACAACAGATGCTCTAACCGATGGCAAAAATAGAATTATTTCAGGTTCTGTCTTCACAGGTCATCAAGTTACCGGCTTTGTTTCATATCTTGGTAGATATCATCAACAAGTTGTTGTTATCGAAGAAGATTCTAAAAGAGAATTCTTCGGGTGGGTAAATCCATTTGGTAATAGATTCTCAATTAAATCCGTTGTGATGCCTAAAAAATCATTAAATATGTCAACCTCACTTCATGGTGGTAAACGTGCAATAGTTCCCGTTGGAAGTTACGAGGCAGTAATGCCTTTAGATATTCTTCCAAACTATTTATTACGTGCATTAGCAGTAAATGATATTGAAGAGGCAGAACAACTTGGTTGCTTAGAATTGGACGAAGAAGATTTAGGACTCTGCTCATTTGTTTGTCCATCAAAGATAAATCATGGTGAAAATTTAAGAAGTAATTTAACTCAAATAGAAAAAGAAGGTTAATAAGTGAAATTTTTGAGAAATATTTTGGATAAGCAAAGTAAAAACTTTGAAGGTGATGGAAAGTTGGCAAAACTTTACCCTCTCTATGAAGCTATTGATACTCTGATTTACACATCGGGTAAGGTTACCTCTAAAGGCTCACATGTTCGCGACGCCTTAGATCTTAAGCGTATGATGCTGATGGTAATTTATGCCCTTATTCCAGCAATAATTATGGCATTATATAATACTGGCTTTCAATCTAATATTGGAATTGCAAGTATTGCCAACTACGAACCAACTGGATGGCAACAACAATTTTTCCTAATGCTCGGACTCACATTCGATTCAACTTCAATTTTAAGCAACATGGTATTGGGTGCTCTATACTTTCTCCCAATTTATATAGTTACACTTGCTGTTGGTGGATTTTGGGAAGTTCTTTTTGCAGTTATTCGCAAACACGAAATTAACGAAGGATTTTTTGTAACTAGTATGCTTTTCCCTCTTATCCTTCCTCCAGATATTCCTTACTGGCAAGTTGCTCTCGGAATAACTTTCGGAGTTGTAATAGGTAAAGAAGTTTTTGGTGGTGTTGGAATGAATATTCTAAACCCAGCATTAACGGGTAGAGCATTTTTGTTCTTTGCATATCCAGCTGCTATATCAGGTGATAAAGTTTGGGCAGCGGTTGATGGCATGAGTCAAGCTTCTCCATTGGGTCAGTTTGCAGATAATTCAATGCAGCTAACTGCTACTTGGTGGGATTCATTCATCGGTCTTATTCCAGGCTCGATGGGAGAAACATCTACACTTGCAATTTTAATTGGAGCTGCTATTTTAATTATTACCAAAATTGGTTCATGGCGTACTATGTTAAGTGTGCTTGTTGGAATGGCAATTATGGCGTTCACATTTAATTTAATTGGAAGTGATACAAATCCAATGTTTGCAGTATCACCTGCTTGGCATTTAGTACTTGGAGGATTTGCATTTGGTGCTGTATTTATGGCTACAGATCCAGTTTCATCCACTTTCACAAATATTGGAAAATATTATTACGGTTTCTTTATTGGTGTACTTGTTGTTCTCGTAAGAGTTGTGAACCCAGCATTCCCAGAAGGAATGATGCTCGCAATTCTATTCATGAATGTATTTGCACCAATCATAGATAGATTTATTATTAAAGGAAACATTAAAAGGAGGCTAGCGAGAAATGGCTAAAAAAGATAGCACTAAAAAGACTTTATTAGTTGCTCTTGGAGTTTGCTTCGTTGCTTCAATTTTAGTTTCTACTGTTGCAGTTAAGCTAAAACCTATTCAAGATAATAATAAAAAATTGGATTTATTAAAAAACATTCTATCGGCTGGTGATTTATATGAAGATGGAATTGATATTAATAAAACATTTGCAGACCAAGTATCTGCACAAATTATTGATCTAAAAACTGGCGAAACTATTAAAGAAGATCAATTTGATGATGAGTTGAGTATAGATAATTTTAGCATCGATGTGCTTGCAGCAAGTTCAAAATGGGGTGAAGCTATACCCGCAAGTGACGATAAAGCTGGAATTAAGAGAAAGCCCAAAGTTATGGCAATATACACCGTTATGGATAATGATGTGGTTGATAAATACATCCTCCCTATTTATGGTAAAGGACTTTGGTCAACACTATATGGATTTGTTGCTCTCGATAAAGATCTACAAACAATAAAGGGATTTACGTTTTATCAACATGGCGAAACACCCGGACTTGGTGGCGAGATTGATAATCCTAAATGGAAAGAGCAATGGGTAGGTAAACAAGCTTTCGCTGATGATGGCACTCTTCAAATAGAAGTAATTAAAGGTATTGTTGATAGAAACAGCGATAAAATGAAATATCAGATTGATGGACTTTCTGGTTCTACATTAACAACACGTGGAGTAAATAATTTGGTTAGATTCTGGCTCAGTGAAAATGGTTATGGTCCTTTCCTCAGTAAATTGAAAGGTGATAACAATGGCTAAAGTAAAATATAAAGAAATTGTATTTGACCCAATTTTTAAGAACAACCCAATTGCTCTGCAGATGTTGGGAATATGTTCTGCTCTTGCAGTAACAACAAAATTAGAAACATCTTTAGTGATGGCTTTAGCAGTAACTGTAGTTATAGCATTTTCAAATTTGTTTGTAAGTTTAATTCGTAATCATGTTCCAGGTAGTATACGTATTCTTGTAGAAATGACAATTATTGCTTCGCTAGTAATTATTGCTGACCAGTTTATTAAAGCATTTGCTTACGATGTAAGTAAACAGCTTTCAGTTTATGTTGGTCTTATTATCACAAACTGTATTGTGATGGGACGTGCAGAAGCATATGCATTGAAAAATCCCCCACTTCAAAGTTTTATGGATGGTATTGGAAACGGAATGGGATACGCAGTTATACTTCTACTTGTTGGTTTTATGAGAGAACTAATTGGTTCAGGTAAATTCTTCGGAATCTCAATACTCCCTCTAACAACCGATGGTGGGTGGTATCAAAGTAATGGTTTAATGTTGCTTGCACCTAGTGCATTTTTCCTCATAGCATTTTTCATTTGGGTTCTCAGAACATTCTACCCAGAACAAGTTGAGGAGGACTAATCATGTTAGAACATTATCTAGGAATTTTTATAAAATCCATATTTATTGAAAATATGGCACTCGCATTCTTTCTTGGAATGTGTACATTTATGGCTGTATCCAAAAAAGTTGATACAGCTATTGGTCTTGGTATTGCTGTTGCTTTCGTGCAAGCTATTACAGTTCCTGTTAATAATTTAATTTATCAACATGTTTTAAAAGAAGGTTCATTAGCGTGGGCTGGATTAGAGGCGGTTGATTTAACCTTCCTTGGTTTAATTACATACATAGGTGTAATTGCGGCAATGGTTCAAATCCTTGAAATGATTTTGGATAAATTTGTACCATCACTTTACAACTCATTAGGAATATTCCTTCCTTTAATTACAGTTAACTGTGCTATTTTGGGTGGTTCTCTATTAATGGTTGAACGTGATTACAATGTGGGGGAAGCATCTGTTTTTGGACTTGGTTCAGGAATTGGTTTTGCAATTGCAATTATTGCTCTTGCAGGTATCCGTGAAAGAATGAGATACAGTAACGTTCCCAAAGGATTGCGAGGACTTGGAATTACTTTCATAATTTCTGGTTTAATGGCAATTGCATTTATGTTATTTTCTGGAATTCAATTATAAGGATTTACGAATGGAAGGTATAAATTTAATCATATTAGGCGTAGTAATGTTTACAGTAATTGTTATTGCCTTGGTATTATTAATCTTACTTGCTAAGTCACAACTAGTGGCTACAGGTAATGCTAAAATTGAAATAAACGATGATCCGGAAAAAACCATTGAAGTTCCGGTTGGTGATAAACTCCTTTATTCACTTAGTGATGCGGGTATTTATCTCCCTTCTGCTTGTGGCGGCCAAGGGACTTGCGGTGAGTGTAAATGTATAGTTACCGAAGGTGGTGGAGATGTTCTTGCAACAGAAACTGGACAGTTATCACGTGGACAAATTAAAGAAGGTTATAGACTATCATGTCAGGTTCCGGTAAAAAATGATTTAAAACTTGATTTGGAACCAGAGATTTTTGACATTCAAAAATGGGAATGTAAAGTTCGTTCAAATAAAAATGTTGCTACTTTTATTAAAGAACTTGTTTTGGAATTACCAGAAGGTGAAAATGTGGATTTCCGTGCAGGTGGGTATATCCAAATTGAAGCTCCAGAACACACTGTTAAATATTCCGATTTTAAAATTGAAGATGAATACAAAGGTGATTGGGATCATTTTAATCTTTGGCAATTTGTCTCTAAAGTTGAAGAGCCCGTATTACGAGCTTATTCAATGGCTAGTTATCCTGAAGAGAAAGGAATGGTTATGTTAAATGTTCGTATTGCATCTCCTCCTCCGAGACAACCTGATTTGCCACCTGGACAGATGTCCTCATTTATATTTAATCTTCAACCTGGCGATACAGTTACAATTTCTGGTCCATACGGCGAGTTCTTTGCAAAAGAAACAGAAGCAGAAATGGTATTTGTAGGTGGTGGTGCTGGTATGGCTCCAATGCGTTCACACATTTTTGATCAATTAAAAAGATTAGATTCAAAACGAAAAATCTCATTCTGGTATGGAGCACGTAGTAAACGTGAATCTTTCTACGATGATGAATTTGATGAACTAGCGGCAAAACATGAAAACTTCTCTTGGAATTTAGCTCTCTCAGAACCTCAACCAGAAGATAATTGGGAAGGTATGACTGGATTTATTCATCAAGTACTTTTGGATGAATATCTTAAAGATCATCCAGCTCCAGAAGATTGCGAGTTCTATATGTGTGGTCCTCCAATGATGAATGCAGCTGTAATTCATATGCTCGAGGATCTCGGCGTTGAAAACGAAAACATTATGCTTGACGATTTTGGTGGATAGTTTTTATTATCACTTAACACTGTATATAATTATTTAGATTTATCTTACCCACGACTTAAATCGTGGGTAAATAATAACAACACTTTTATTAACCGTTTAACGGTTTACTAGTATGAAAATAAAACACTTAATAATTCCCATATTACTTTTACTTGCCAGTTGCACTAATCCAATTGAAGATGTAGTTCATTCTATTTCTGGTGAAACGATGGTCACAACTTATTCTATAAAATTTATTTCCCAATCCCCTGTTAATGTTATTGAAATCGAGAATGAAGTTAATTCCCTTCTTAAAAAAGTTAATCAACAGATGTCAACATATATTCCAAGCTCTGAACTATCACTTTTTAATAAATCTGAAAGCACAGATTGGATAGATGTCTCATATGATTTAGCTTTCGTAATGAATGCAGCACTTAGAATTAGTCAATTTTCTAATGGTAAATTTGATATTACAATTGGTCCATTAGTTAATCTGTGGGGTTTTGGTCCAAATAATAAACCTAATCGAGTTCCTTCCACTAGTGAGATAAAAAAGTTACGTAGTTATGTTGGATATAGAAATATTGACGTAAGACTAAATCCCCCTTCAATTAAAAAACGAAATCCAAATGTTTATTGTGATTTATCAGCAATTGCTAAGGGTTTTGGAGTTGATAAAATTTCTGAATACTTATCAGCAATGAATATTAATAATCACTTAGTAGAAATTGGTGGTGAAATTAGAGCCAGCGGAAAAAAAATTGAAGAGAACTGGATTGTTGGAATATCTGTTCCCAATCAATCTAGAAGAGTTCAAGAAGCATTTTCTCTAACTTATCAATCAATGGCCACATCAGGAGACTATTGGAATTATTTTGAAGAAGATGGAATTAGGTATTCGCATACAATTAATCCAATAACAGGCAAACCTATTACCCATAAATTGGCGTCCGTTACAATAGTAACAGAATCATGTATGGAAGCTGACGCATTTGCAACAGCAATTGATGTAATGGGACCAGAAGTGGGTTTAATTTTTGCAAAACAAAATGAACTTAATGTTTATTTTATTGTTAAAGGAGAGAATGTTTTTGAAACATTTTTCACTCCAGGATTTAAGAATTTAATTTCAAAAGGAAATTAGGATGGAACAATATATAGTAGTTTTCGTATTCTTTTTAATAGCATTAACACTAATGCTTGGTTCACTTAAGTTTAGTAAGTATAAAGAGCGCCCAGGTTCCAACTGTGGTGGCGATGACTGCGCTTGTGATGCTTCTGGAAAAGAAATTGGCGAATGTCACAAAGAAGAAGAATTTGAGAATAAATTTGTTATAGACCTCGAAAAGATAAAACTTTAGATATTTGAGATTAATAAGCTAAAAAGTAACAGTTACAGTTGTACCTTCTTCTTTTTTACTTTCTACAATTATATCAGCTTGGTTTAATTCGCAGTATTTTTTAACTAATGCTAATCCAAGACCATTCCCTTCGTATCTTCTGGAATATCCTTGCTCTTCCTGTGTAAAGGGCATAAATAAGTTTGGCATATATTCTTCACTTATACCAATTCCAGTATCCGATACTTTAACCTCAACTCTATTTTTATCATTGGACCGTACAGAAACTGATATTTTTCCATTTTCTGTATACTTGATTGCATTATCTATAAGATTTGTAAATATTTGATGAACTGAATACTTATCAGCAGAAATTATGGTACTAGAAGAATCACTATTAATTGTATATTCAATTTTATTCTTATTAACTCTCTCTTCATTTTCGTTAAATATCGATTTTAATATACCATCATAAACGTCAAATTCAGAGCCTGAGTATTCATACGTGCCAGTTGTAATTTCAGACATATTAAGAATTAATTCTGTAGTTCTGATAATTCTTTTACCTGCATGCTCAATAGCATTGAAATTTGAACGTAGGTCTTCATCCATTTTACCTTCAATCTCATCCATAATTAAACTAGAGTAGCTCATTAAAATGTGAATAGGTGTTCTAATTTCATGTGACATTTGAGCCAAAAATTCAGATTTCAACCTATCTGACTTTTCTGCTTCCTCCTTTGCAACAATTAGCTGCTTGTTTGATTCTTCTAAAGAAATGTTAGTAGCAACTTGACCATTGTACAATTGGGCATTTCTTATGGCAGTAGCGGCTTGACCAGCAAGAATTTCAAACATATTTGTAATTTCTTTAATTTTAACTTTATGAAGGTGTTTTGAATCAACATAAACAACTCCAATCTTCTCACCTGAAGTTATTAGAGGTGAACAAAGGATTGTTTGCAAATCAAGGATAAATATCGACTTACTCTTTCTGTTGGAGTCATCACTTTGAGCAGATTCAATAAATTTTGATTCCCCAGTAATAAATACATCATCAACTACAGACTGACTAACAGAAAATTCTTCTTTTGATAACTTACCTTCAGTTGAATTCATACCAAGAGTAAACTCCAAAATTCCATCATCATTTTTTAGAACTATAAATCCACGTTCTGTACCAGTTAATGAAATTGCGTTTTTCAACACTAGTTCTAAAACATCATCAATTATTAATGTTTTATTAATTGTATTAACAATATTTAAAATAATTTCTAAATTACTAGAATTTTGATGTGATGATAATTCTAAAGAATTTTTTGCTTCATCTACGATTTTTTTTATTTCACTAAATTCCATACCTACAACTATTTTGATTAAACAAAATATTATGATTTCCATTAATTTTACAAAATCATAAAGTGAAATTTACGGAAATTAATTTTATTTTTTAACTAAAGATTCGATTTTTTCAACTTCTGAAACGGCTTTAATTTTTTTGTAATACTTTAATGCACTGTTCAGATGTTTAATTGCTTTTTGAGATTGGTTGAGTTCAAAATAAAGTAGTCCCAATTCATAAGAAGTTTCTGAGTGGTTAAGTTTATTTCCAAGTTCACTATTAATTCTTAAACTTGTTAATAAGTAGCTTTCTGATAGGTCATAATTGTTTGATTTGCGTTCAATTATGCCTCTAACTTTGTAAACATCAGCAATAGTTAATCTATCATTTAGTTGATTACTGATTTCCATCCCTTTTTCTATGAAACTAGCGGCAAGATCAAGTTCATTCATTTCAGCATAAACATATGCTTTTCCTAAATAAGAGATTGCTAATGTTAATAGATTTTTATCCTTTGAAGAAATTTTCACACTAATATTAAATTGACTTAATGCTGATTTATAATTACCTAATTTTGTAAAGAGCATTCCTAAGTTATGGCGTGTTTCAGCAATGCGTCTATTATCCCCAACTTTTTCAAATTTTTCTAGAGCTTTTCTATAATTTTCTTCTGCCTCTTTTGTAGCACCAATAATATTATTTAATATTCCAAGATTTACAAGTATGAGTGCATCTAAATTTCCACTCTTCTTACCTTTAATCTTATCTAATCCAGATTCAAAGTGCTCTTTGGCAGAAGCTAATATTCCCCTTTCAGCATAAAATGTTCCCAATAAATTTTCACAACTTGATATCCCTTTAAAGTCATTTAACTTTTCGTAAATCTTCTTTGCTTTTCTTACATAGCTAAAACTTTCGTTCCATTTTGCTTGTAAGCTACTCACCTCACCTAATCCTTTAAATGCTAAAGCTGTTATATCTGATAAATTTTCCAAATTAGTCGTTCTATAAAGAACCTGACTATAAATATCAGAGGATAAAAAAAGCTCTCCCCGAGAGAGAGAGAGCTTAGCCAGATTTAATAATAAATTGAGGTGTTTTTTAGAGGTAAGACTTTTTTCTGTATATGTTATAATTCTATCAATAACAGATCTAATTTTAAAACTATCGTTAAATACTCTATTAGCTTGGTTAGAGCTATCATTAATGGATGAATACCCTGAGAAAACTTGGTTTATTAGGTCCTCGGCTTTTGGGTTTCCCAGATATTCATATGGATCATATCCAACCGTGATCAAGATGAT
>CBDUTO010000118.1:0-13554 GCA_965370315.1 uncultured Melioribacteraceae bacterium | reverse complement strand
TAAAGAGAATGTATTTACAGAAATTTATTCTCTAGATATTGATCCGGAAAACTATTTTATTCGTGAAGAAAATTATTCAAAGTATGATGTGGAAAAAATAAAGTACTCTGGGGAGTCGTTTGAAAAATATGATATTGTATTTATTCCTGAAGGATACAGAGAAAGTGAGATGGATAAATTTCTGGATGATTGCAAAGTTTTAGCAGACTATCTATTTGAGTATGCACCATTTACAGAATTAGAAAATGAGTTCAACATTTGGGCAGTGAAAGCACCATCCGATGAATCTGTATGTGATATACCTGCCGATGATGTTTGGGGTAACACTTTACTTAATTCATCCTACTATACTTTTGATAGTGAAAGATACCTGATGACTGAAGATTATCACAAAGTCTGTGACGTGGCTGCAAATGCACCATACGATCAAATTTATATTCTAGCTAACTCTGAAAAATATGGTGGGGGAGCAATATTTAATTTCTATTCACTTACAGTTACAAGTGATCCTAGATTCAAAGAAATATTTATTCATGAATTAGGGCATGGTTTGGCTGGATTAGCAGATGAATATGGATATGATAATACTTTTGAAGATTTCTTTCCAAAGGGAGTTGAACCATGGGAAAAGAATATTACTACTTTAGCTGACTTTTCAAAAAAATGGGAAAAGTATATTGATAAAAACACTCCTATTCCAACACCTGATGAATCTGACTATAATAATGTAATTGGTGTTTTTGAAGGGGGAGGATATGTGACGAAGGGAGTCTATCGCCCAACAAGTAATTCAATTATGCGAACACTAGAAGCAAAAGAATTTAACAAAGTTTGCCAAGATGCAATTAGAGAAGTAATTTTATTTTATTCAAAAAAAAAGAGATAAAAAAATATTTTAACACTTTTTAGTTAATCAAGTATTTCAAATATAAATTCTAAAAAATATGAAACAAAAAAAATTATACAAAACATTAGAAACTGTAGCTTCCAAAAAATTTAAGAATGAAAAAGAACTATTGGTTGAAATACTTAATCAGCTAGTTGATAATTCAGACATACAAATTACAGGTGGACGTCTTTGGAAATTAAACCCTAAAAAAGGTTGTTATGAATTACTTCATCAAGCAGGAAATATTGTTCATATAGATAATACATTTAGTTTGGAGTTGAAAGAAAATCCAATTTTTGAAAAAATTTCTGATGAAAGAACAATATTAGCTGACGAAACCAATCATTATCTAATAGAAAAAGGAATATTTAAATATTCAGCTTCTGGTGTTGGAGATAAAAAGGATGTTGGTGGAAAAAGTTTTTATGAATATATGATAGCGGTAAATAGTGAAGAAGTAAATGATGATTTATTCTATTCACTCAATGTGATTGCAACCCTTCTTACATCAAAAATAAATGATAACAGAATAACTGATTCACAACGGTTAATACTTAATGATTTAGATGAAGCAAAAGCTTTGCAAAAAAGTATTTTGCCTGAACATGAGTTGCAATTTAATGGATATTCTCTCTTTGGAATTACCGTTCCAGCAAAAATAATGAGTGGAGACTATTTTGATTACCTTGATTTTGGATCTGAATCTGAGCGTCTTGGAATAATTGTTGGTGATGCCGCATCTAAGGGGATGAGTGCTGCCGCTGAAGCAATGTATATCTCAGGTGCAATTAGAATGGGTTTGAATTTTGAAATTAAAATTTCAGCATTATTGAGTAAATTAAATAAAATTATTAATCAAATATTTAGTGACGATAGATTTACGACTCTGTTTTATGGTGAAATATCAAACGATGAAAAAGGACTTTTCCTTTACGGTAATGCTGGTCACAATCCACCAATATTTTATTCGAAAAGTAAAGATAGTATTAAATATCTTCCTCCAACTGGACCATTATTGGGGCCTGCTCCAAATTCTAGATATAAAACCGATAGCATTAATTTTGAAATTGGAGATATCCTAGTAATATTTTCTGATGGAATTGTGGAAGCTGCTAATACAGAATTCGATTTTTATGAAGAGAATAAACTTGAAAAAGTTATTAGAGACAACATAGATAGTTCACCAAAGGAGCTCACTTATAAAATTCTTGAGGATGTTAATAAATTTTCTTTCGGCGGAAAGTATAATGATGATAAAACTTTGGTTATTATTAAGCGTTGTAGTTAATTTTTTTGTATAAAAAATAAATAATTTGCCCCCTTAAGTGAAATATTTTATATTTCACTCTTTAAAATTTAATTATATGCAATATTACTATTATATCTTTCTATTATAGAAAATACACTGCATATTTATACACAATAACCTTATAAACATTAGATGCTAAAATGATAATATTAAAATTTGGTGGCTCCTCTGTAGGTAGTCCGGATAGAATAGAAAATGTAATCAATATTCTTAAAAGCTATAAAAATGAAAGAATTGCAGTTGTATTTTCGGCATTTCAAACTGTAACAGATAATTTGATTAAGCTTGGTGACTTAGCTAAAACTAGTGATGAAAGTTATCTTTCTCTACTAAATGAGCTTAAACAAAAACATTTAAGCACGATTGATGAACTTATTCCAAAATCCAAAAGTAAAAAATCTATTAAATATGTAAATGAACTTTTTGATGATTTAAGCGGGATGTTAAAGGGTGTCTTTTTATTGCGTGAACTTACTCCAAGAACTTTAGATTATTTAACAAGTTTTGGTGAAAGATTATCTTGCTTTATTATTTCTGAAGCGCTCAATTCAAAAAAAATAAAGAGTGAGTTTCTAAAAGCTAGTGAATTGATAAAAACAGATTCAAATTTTACTTATGCTAAAGTTGATTTTGAAAAAACCAATAAAAATATTAGAAAATATTTTAATCTGCATAAAGACCATATTCAGATTATTACTGGGTTTATTTCTTCAAACGAAAATGGAGAAATTACAACCCTTGGAAGAGGGGGTTCTGACTATACTGCATCCATTTTTGGAGCTGCTCTAAATGTAGATGAAATCCAAATATGGACTGATGTTGATGGTATTTTAACTGCTGACCCAAGAAAGGTGAAAGAGACTTATCCATTAAAAGCTGTTACTTATGAGGAGGCAATGGAATTATCTCACTTTGGTGCAAAGGTAATTCATCCACCGACGATGTTGCCTGCATTAAAAAGCAAGATTAAAATAAGAATAAAAAATACATTTAATCCAGAGTACCCAGGTACTGTAATTATTAAGCGCGATAAAACAGTTAAATTCAACTTAAAGGGTATTTCATCCATAGATGATATTTCTCTCCTCACTATAAAAGGTGGTGGAATGGTTGGTGTTACAGGTATTGCTTCTAGATTATTCACTGCGTTGGCACTTAGAGACATAAATATAATTTTAATTACACAAGGTTCCTCAGAGCATAGTATTTGTCTTGCTATTTTACCAAAGCATACAAAGGAAGCTAGGAAAATAATTGAAGCAGAATTTAAGTCAGAGATAGTTGAAGGTAAAATTAGTGAAGTAATAGTTGAAGATAATCTTTCAATTATTGCTGTTGTTGGAGAAGATTTACGTCAAACTTCTGGAATTACAGGAAAAGTTTTTGAATCACTTGGTAAAAGTGGGATAAATATAAATGCAATTGCTCATGGGTCTTCGCAATTAAATCTTTCGCTAGTGGTATCCAAAAATGATTTATCAGAATCACTTAATGTTCTTCACGAATCTTTATTCTTGAAGAAGAAGAAAAAAGTAAATCTATTTCTTGTTGGTCCTGGAGTTGTTGGAAGTGCTCTACTAAAAATAGTTTCAGAGCAACTAAATTATTTTGCAACTGAATTAAATACAGAATTTAATTTAGTAGGATTGGCTAATAGTAAAAAGATGATTCTTAATAAATCTGGTATTATTATTTCAGATTGGAAAAAACAATTATCTAAATGTAGGACTAAATCTAACATTGAAAAATATATTGCCCAAATGATAGAATTGAATTTACAAAATTCAATTCTAGTTGATTCAACTGCTGGAAGTTTATTATCCAGCAAATATAAGGATATTTTGAGTTCTGGAATTTCGATAGTTACTCCAAACAAAGTTGCAAATTCTGAGAATTATGCTTCATATTTGGAAGTTAGAGAAGCGGCATCGAAAGGAAATTCGGAATTTAGATATGAAACCAATGTTGGTGCAGCTCTACCAGTAATTGATACTTTTAGAGATTTAATAAATAATGGTGATGAGTTAATCAAAATTGAAGGGGTTCTATCTGGAACACTTAGCTATATTTTTAATTCATTGAATGATGGGAAGAAATTTTCTGAAGTAGTTATTGATGCAAAGAAACGTGGATTTACTGAACCAGATCCACGAGATGATTTAAGTGGTTTAGACATTGCTCGGAAACTTTTAATACTTGTACGTGAAGCTTGTATTGCAATTGAATTGAGTGATATTGAAATTGATAATTTAGTTCCTCTAAAACTAAGAAAGTTAAAAGATGTAAATGATTTCATTGGCAAGTTGGATAAATATGATTCTCAGTTCGAAGCAATGAGATTAAAAGCTAAAGAAAATAATAAAGTACTTTCTTATATGGCAAAGTATGAGCAAGGAAAAGCAACCGTTACAATTCAAGAGATTGATGAAAATCACCCATTTTATAATTTAAAGGGAATTGAGAATATTGTTTCATTTTCTACAAAGTATTATAATGAAATACCTCTTGTAATTAAAGGGCCAGGGGCTGGTCCAGAGTTTACAGCATCTGGTGTTTTATCAGATATTTTGAAAATTGCAAATAGTAAAGGATAATTAAGATGGATAAAAAAATAAAAATTGGAATATTAGGTGCAACTGGAAGTGTTGGGCAAAAATTTATTGAGTTACTAAGAGATCACCCATGGTTTGAGATTGCAGAATTAGGTGCTTCAGAGCGCTCTGCTGGTAAAAAATATGTGAATGCGACAAATTGGGTTATGAAAACACCTCTCTCGCAAGAAGTTGCAAATATGGAAGTGAAAAAGTGCATACCAAATTTTGAAGCAAAATTAATATTTTCAGGATTAGATTCTTCAGTCGCTGGAGAGATTGAAACAGATTTTGCAAACGCTGGTTACTTTGTAATATCAAATTCAAGAAATCATAGATTTGATAAAGATGTTCCTTTAATGATTCCTGAAGTAAATGCTGATCATTTAAAATTGATTGATGCTCAACCGTACAAAGGTGGAATTGTTACTAATCCTAACTGTTCAACAATAGGAATGATTCTAGCACTTAAACCATTGCATGATGCTTTTAAAATTAAAAAAATAAATGTAGTAACAATGCAGGCCCTTTCAGGTGGTGGATATCCTGGTGTACCAAGTATGGATATTCTTGATAATGTTATTCCTTACATTGGTAGTGAAGAAGAGAAAATGGAAACAGAGCCGCGTAAAATACTTGGAAAACTTAGTGATGGTGAAGTTGAATTTGATAATGATATTATTATAAGTGCCCAGTGTAACAGAGTTGCTGTGTCTGATGGACATCTAGAAACAATCCAAGTTGAGTTTGAAAAGAAACCTACGAAAGATGAAATTATAGAAGTATGGAATAATTTCAAAGGTGAACCTCAAGATTTGAAACTACCTTCAGCTCCCCAAAAACCAATACATTATTTTGTAGAGGATAATTTACCTCAACCGAAACTCCAACGCGATTTGGAAAATGGAATGGCCGCTTCTGTTGGACGTTTAAGAGAGGATTCTCTATTCCACTATAAGTTTATTGCATTATCACACAATACTGTTAGAGGTGCTGCTGGTGGAACAATCTTAAATGCAGAGTTAATGAAAGCCAAAGGTTATCTGGATAAAATTATATGATTGGTGATAGTATTAAAGTATTTGCACCTGCGTCCGTATCAAATGTTGGACCTGGTTTTGATATACTTGGTTTTGCAATTAATGAGCCTGGCGATGAAATAATTTTAACTAAAAATTCCAATGAGAAGTTAGTAATCTCAGCTATTACTGGGGATAGTGGTAAACTTCCTCATGATATTGAGAAGAATACTGCATCAGTAGCAATTAAATCTCTATTGGATAAATATGAAATCTCTCAAGGTATTTCAATTGAAGTAAATAAAAAAATGGGACTTGGAAGTGGGCTTGGCTCAAGTGCCGCTAGTGCTGTTGGGGCTGTTTACGCGGCTAATATATTATTAGAATTGAATCTTAGTGTTGAAGAGTTATTACCTCATGCATTAGCTGGAGAGTTTGTAGCAAGTAAAGCTATTCATGCAGATAATGTTGCACCATCCCTTTATGGTGGATTTGTATTAATTCGTGGGTACGATCCAATTGATATAATTAAAATTAATGCACCGAGTGATCTATTCTGTACTGTTATTTATCCAAATATTGAAATTAAAACAAGTGAAGCACGTGCAATTTTGCCAAATGAAGTCTCACTGAAAAATGTAATATCACAAACTGGAAATGTTTCAGCTTTAATTTATGGATTAGCAACTGATGATTATTCTTTAATATCACGTTCATTAAATGATGTAATAATTGAACCAGTTCGTTCAAAACTTATTACTGGATATTATGAAATTAAGAAATCAGCTATAGAAGCTGGAGCATTAGGATGTAACATTTCTGGCTCAGGTCCATCTATGTTTGCTCTCTCAAAATCGGAAGAAATTGCAAACAAAATTGCCTCAGAAACGAAGAGAGTTGTTACAGAACTTGGAATAGGTGGTGTTACGTATGTATCTCAAATAAATCAAGTTGGTCCGAAAATACTAAATTAGAAAGATTCCAAAAATGAAATACTACAGCACAAATAATATAAATTATAATGTCTCTTTCCAAGAGGCAGTAATGAAAGGGCTTTCACCAGATGGTGGACTTTTCATGCCAGAGTTTATTCCGCAATTAGATAGCACTTTTATTAAATCGTTATCTAATTATTCGATACAAGAGATTGGATTTGAAGTTGCAAAGCGTTTTATTGAAGATGAAATTCCAACTAATGATTTAAGGGAAATTATAAATGATGCAATAAGTTTCGATGCACCCTTAGTAGAACTTGATGAAAACATCTCTATCTTGGAATTATTTCACGGACCAACTTTAGCATTCAAAGATTTTGGTGCCAGATTCATGGCACGTGTAATGGAATATTTTCTTCGCAACTCTGAAGAGGAATTAAATATTCTTGTTGCTACATCTGGCGATACTGGAAGTGCTGTTGCATCTGGCTTTTATGGGGTTGATGGTATAAATGTTTATCTACTTTACCCCAGTGGGAAGGTGAGTGATATTCAAGAGAAGCAATTAACTACTTTTGATAAAAACATTACTGCGCTAGAAATTAATGGTACATTCGATGACTGTCAAAGACTCGTTAAAGCTGCATTCGTTGATGATGAAATAAATTCAAAAATTAAATTATCTTCGGCTAACTCCATTAACATTGCACGACTTATACCACAATCATTTTATTATTTCAATGCTTTCAAACAGATCAAAGACAAATCAAAAGATATTTTCTTCTCAATTCCATCTGGTAATTTGGGAAATATAACTGCGGGATTAATGGCAAAACAAATGGGATTACCAATAACAAAATTTATTGGTGCTACCAATTCTAACTCAATATTTACTGAATTTATAGAAAGTGGAAAATATTCACCGCGTTCATCTGTTGAAACTCTTTCGAACGCTATGGATGTTGGTGCTCCAAGTAATCTTATAAGAATAGAAACACTATTTGATGAGCATTCAATTCTCTTGAAGAATATTGCTTCAAATTCTCACAACGATTCTCAGACTATTGAAAAAATTACTGAAACATTTCAAAGGTATAAATATATCATTGATCCGCACGGGGCAGTTGGTCTACTAGCATTGGAGCAATTTATCACAGAAGAAAAGATTGATAGCTATTCTGGCATTGTACTTGAAACAGCGCACCCTGCTAAATTTAAAGACACTGTTGATAGTGCATTAGGTAATAATATTGAAATTCCAGAGACACTTCAAAAAGCCATTTCTAAAGAGAAGAATAGTACACTTCTTTCTAAAGAATATTCTCAATTCAAGAAATATTTGTTGAGTAGATAATTTTATTAGTCCTTTTTTTGAATTGAAGCATTAAACCTTTTTCTCATTTCATTTGTCTAAATATAGATAATCGCAGCTTTGTTGGTTGTTAACTGATTATTTAACTTTGCACGCTAAAATTATGATTAAAATACTTGTGGAGAACTCATTTTATGAAACTAAAACTATTTACAGTTATTACTCTTTTTCTATTCATTTCAATAAATCTTTTTGCACAAAGAGGTTCAGGCAATTCTAACATGAGAAAGGGGCTCGGAGTTATTGGTGTTGTAATCTATACAGATTCTGAACAAACAATTGAATATGCAAATATAGTAATTCTTAAATCAGATGATAGCACTCTGGTTAATGGTGGTGTTACAAACTCTGAAGGTGAATTTAATATTACTGGAATTCGTCCTGGTAACTACATTGCAAAAGTAAGTTACATTGGATTTGAAGCAAAATATATAAATGATATTAATTTAAGTAGAGCTAACAGAGTAATGGATTTAGGGAAGATATCAATTCAACCAGCTTCATACAAACTAGAAGATGCAAAAGTTATAGCAAATAAAACACCGATAGAATATAAGATTGATAAAAAAGTTATTAATGTTAGTCAGCAATCAACCTCTATTTCTGGTAGTGCAGTAGATGTTTTGGAAAACGTTCCATCCGTACGTGTAGATATTGAAGGTAACGTGGCTTTACGAGGTAGTGGGAGTTTTACCCTTCTTATTGATGGAAGACCCTCTGTACTTGATGCTAGCGACGCATTAGAGCAAATACCAGCTAGTTCTATAGATAAAATTGAGATAATTACTAATCCATCTGCTAAATATGACCCTGAAGGAGTTTCGGGGATAATTAATATTATTTCAAAAGAGAATAAGTTAAATGGATTTAGTGGAGTGATAAATGCTAATCTAGGACTTGATGATAAATATGGTGCTGACTTTACAACAACTTATCGGAGTAAAGACTATTCCCTAAATTTTGGGGCTGATTATAATACTCGAAATCATCCTGGCACATACGAAGAGCAAAGAAGAACTTATAATGATACTGCATCTTCATATTTAAATTCAGTTGGGGATAACAACAGAGGCAGAACCGGATGGAGTATTAGAGGTGGGGGTGATTTCAATCTTTCTCAAAATGATTTATTGAGTTTCTCATTAAGATATGGAGATAGGAAATCAGAGAGAAATTCTGAGATTGAATTCTATAATTATACTGAACCTGCAACTGAAGAAACAAACTATAAGAGTATTAACACTCGTGAACGCTCTGGTCCACATTTCTCTTCAAATTTAAATTACAAGCATACTTTTGGAGCCAATCAGCATGAAATATTAGCTGAGGCCATGTATCAAAAAAGGAATAGTGATGAGAGTACAACAAATGAATATATTGATAGTGCTGGAACCATAACTAGTGGACGAAATAATATTGAAATAGGTCCGGGTGAAAGATTGAGATTCAAAGTTGATTATACATACCCACTTTCTAAAGACTCCAAAATTGAAACTGGTGCCCAGTATGAAATGAATAAATCGCAAGATGACACTAAAAGTTTTTTATTTGATGAAAACAACTCAAATTATGAATACGAAAATGAATATAGTTACATAATTGATTACACTAGAAATATAACTGCACTTTATGGAATATATTCTGGAATGATTAGCGACGTTGGTTTACAAGCTGGGCTAAGAGGGGAATATACTTATAGAGAAGTTGATATAGTGGATTCAAATCAAACTACTCTAATTGATAGAATTGATTATTTCCCAACAATACATGCAACTTACAAGATAAATGAGATTCAACAAATAATGGCTAGTTATACACGCAGAATTAGAAGACCACGAGGTCACTATCTTGAGCCATTTGATGTTTGGCAAGATGCAAATAATATTCGTCGTGGAAATCCAGAATTAGAACCAGAGTATATTGATTCATATGAGTTAGCATATATGACGAACTGGGGCGAATCTTTAATTTCACTTGAAGCTTATTACAGAATTAGAAATAATAAAATTGAAAGAGTACGTTATGTTTATGATAAAGATGTTACGCTTGTAACTTATGAAAATGTTGGAACCGATTACACATTTGGTACTGAATTTATGGCTAATACTGATCTCCTAGAATTTTGGAATATTAATTTAATGGGTGATTTATATAATTATAGAGTAGAAGGGAACTATGATGAAGTTGATTTCTCGAAGGAAAACTTTAATTGGTCCGTACGATTAAATAATACATTCCAAATATTTGAATCAACCAAGTTGCAAATTAATGGATCGTATAATAGTCCAAGTATATCATCACAAAATGAATATGAGGGATTCTTCTCTACAAACATTGCAGTCCGACAAGATCTATTTGATAAGATGCTTTCTCTAACTCTACAAGTGCGAGATGTTTTTGACACAGCTATTCATGAAGGATATTCAAGTGGACCTGGATTTGAAACTAGCTACACATTTAAAAGAAATGCACCGATGGTGATGCTTAATGTTTCTTTAAAACTTAATAATTATAAAGAGAAGAAAAAGAATCGTGGAGATAATGGTGGTGATATGGGAGATGAAGAGTTTTAATTAATAATGTATTTAGAAAGAGGCTGTCTTAAAAGTGACTCATGCCAATTCGAACGGAGATAGAAATTTATAAATTGAAGCATTACAAAAGATTATCTTCGGTGAGCTCGTAAACTCGGTTCTAACGTTGCTTCACTCCTCAGAATGACATTTTATTGACTTTTAACACAGCCTCTAAATTCTATCTGTTTTGCTTTTCAATCTTTGCCCAAGAATCACGAAGAGTAACAGTTCTGTTAAAAACTAAATTCCCTTTAGAAGAATCCTTACTATCTACACAGTAATAACCAAGTCGTTCAAATTGGAAACGCTCTCCTGGTTTTGCATCTTTTAGATATGGCTCAACCATTGCCGTCTTTAGTACTTCAAGCGAATTTGGATTAAGATGCTCAATAAAATCAACCTCTTTATCACCGTCTGGATTTGAAACATTAAACAATCTGTCGTATAAACGAACCTCAGCATTAACAGCATGTTTTGAAGATACCCAATGAATTGTTCCTTTTACTTTTTTATCGCTTGTTCCTGTACCACTCTTTGTCTCAATGTCATAAGTGCAGTGTAATTTCTCAATATTTCCATCGGAATCTTTAATCACTTCTTCACATTTAATTATGTAAGCGTAACGTAACCGTACTTCCTTTCCAGGAGAAAGGCGGTGAAATTTTCTATTTGGATTCTCTTGAAAATCATGTGCATCAATAAATATTTCACGTGAGAAGGGGAGCTTACGTTTTCCCATTGATTCATCTTCTGGATTATTAACAGCATCTAGTTCTTCAACTTGATCTTTTGGATAATTAGTAATTTCAACTTTTACTGGATGCAATACTGACATAACTCTCATTGCACTTTTATTTAAGTCTTCACGAATACTATTTTCCAAACGAGTAATTTCAATTATAATATTTCTCTTTGCAACTCCACCATTATCAGCAAAATTACGAATAGATTCTGGAGTGTATCCACGTCGTCTATAGCCAGATATTGTTGGCATTCGAGGATCATCCCATCCAGAAACATAATTGTCTTCAACTAATCTTAGAAGTTTACGTTTACTCATAACTGTGTAACTCAAATTCCATCTTGCAAACTCAATTTGTCGAGGATGATGAATTCCTAATTCTTCTATAAACCAATTATAAAGTGGTCTATGGTTCTCAAATTCAAGAGTACAAATTGAGTGTGTAATACCTTCCATAGAATCAGATTGTCCGTGAGCCCAATCATACATTGGATATATACACCATTTGTTTCCTGTACGGTGATGCTCTTCGTGTCTTATTCTATATAAAATTGGATCGCGTAAATTCATATTTGGAGAAGTCATATCAATCATTGCACGCAGTACATGTTCACCATCTTTAAAATCACCATTTTTCATTTTGGTGAAAAGTTCAAGATTCTCATCAATTGTACGAGCCCGATATTTTGATTCAACACCAGGTCGCGAAGGAACACCACGTTCTTCTTTTATTACTTCGTATGGTGATGAATCTACATATGCTTTCCCTTTTTTTATAAGTTTTATAGCATAATCAAAAAGAGTATCAAAATAGTCAGATGCAAAAAATAGTCTATCTTCCCAATCAAATCCTAGCCATTTAACATCTTCTTTTATTGAGTCAACATATTCAACATCTTCTTTCGTAGGATTTGTATCATCAAATCGTAAATTAGTTACACCACCATATTCTTTTGCTAATCCAAAATTTAAACAAATTGATTTTGCATGCCCAATATGTAAATAGCCATTAGGTTCAGGTGGAAAGCGTGTGTGTACACTTTTATATTTCTTATTCTTTAAATCATCATCTATTATTTCTTCAATGAAGTTATAAGGCACATGAAAATCAAAATCTATATACTCATTAATTTCATTAATATTTAATATTCTACTTTTTTGATTTTCATACTTACTTAAATATTTACAAATATTATTTGTTGAAATACTGATGATTCTATTTATTTTATTATTCTTCTGTATGAAAAATAAATTTATGCTTTCTGTTTGTCTTTTACATATTTTCTTATATCTAGTAACATTCAGTTCTATTCTTTTTGCTGAGTTTAGAATAATAGTATTTCCATTCCAGCTAAAATCATAATAGTCACTAGCCTTTGCCTTTTTCAGCTCTAAAACGTCTATTATACTTTGTCTGCTTTTTCTCTCATTGAATAATTTTAAGTTCTTTTCAATATGAGATATTAATTTATTGGTCATTTTAGTTTTTCCTTTCTTTTAGTAGAGGAATCACTTTTAATGCGTCATTTATTCTATTAATTACTTCATCTTTACCAAGTATAAAAAGCAAGTCATAAACTCCAGGTCCAATGCCAACACCAGAAGTAGCAACACGTGCTGGGTGGATAATCCTACCAGCTCCACATTCAGCTTCTTCAGCAACTTGTTTAAGTGCAATTTCAAAATCTGCTTTAATAGGGTTTTCTAAGTCTGAAAGTTTCACAATATATTTTTGAAGCAAATCAACAGAATCATCTTTCCAACGTTTTTTAATCACAGCTTCATCGTAGCTAGTAGGACGTTCGTAGAAATATGGGGAATTATCAACATACTCTTTTACAAATGAAACACGTTCCAGCATTGCTACAACAATAAGAAGTAAGTATTCATCCGAAAATTCTAGATCTCTATATTTTGAATCTGCTAGTTCTACTTTTAACATTTGAAGTATTTCAGATTTATCTTTTTTTCTTAAATGCTCAGCATTAATCCAATCTAATTTTTCAACATTAAAAATTGCACCTGCTTTGTGAACTCTTTCAAGAGTGAACTTTTCTATTAAATCATCAAGATTAAAGAGCTCATCATTGTCACTTGTACTCCATCCGAGAAGTGCGACAA
>CBDUTO010000117.1:0-13574 GCA_965370315.1 uncultured Melioribacteraceae bacterium | reverse complement strand
CTTATTCCTCAATTAGTGAAACCCATCGAATTGCACCAAGTTCAAATTGATTAATTAAAAGAGAGTGTTTTGGAAGAATTCTTAATGTATATCCAAACTCTCCAGTAATGTTACACTCAATGCTTCCTTCAAATTTATAGGTGCCAGATTGATTTTCACAATTTACACACTTCATTGTTGTGTAAGAGTTTTCATTTGCTTCGTCAACATTATCTAGCTTACCATAATAAATTTGAACTTCAATATCATTTTTTGTCAAACTTCCAATATTTACTTCAGCACTCACTTTATATTTTGATCCAACTTTTAATTCATCACCGTTTTCTTTATGACTAACGGAAACAAATTTCAATTTATCCCAATTTTCAATTAAATCATCTTTCCATAGTGTGAATTCTTTAGCTTTTTGCCAATTATTTTCAATTAACTCTTTTCTATTTTTGTGAGCATTTAAATAGAATTTTTCTGTGTATTGTTGTACCATACGATGAGTATTGTACACAGGAGCAAGTTGACTCATAGAGTTTTTCATCATCTTAATCCACTCTCTTGGCAAACCTTCTTCACCATTATTGTAGAATAGTGGAACAATATTACTTTCAAGAGTTTTGAATAACATGTTTGCTTCAACTTCATCTTGATAATCAATATCTTTATACTCTTCTCTATTTCCTATTCTCCAACCAACTTCACTATTATAAGCTTCATCCCACCAGCCATCTAGCACACTAAAGTTTAATCCACCATTAGCAATTATTTTCATACCTGATGTACCACTCGCTTCTAAAGGTCTTCTTGGATTATTCAGCCAAATATCACAACCTTGAACCATGTAACGTGCAACATTCATATCGTAATTCTCTAAGAATACAATCCTTTTTCTTAAATGACCCTTTTTTGCATGCTCAAAAATATCTTGGATTAATTTTTTCCCAGCATCATCATGCGGATGTGCCTTTCCAGCAATAATTATTTGAACTGGTCTATCAGGATCACCCAACACACTAACTAATCTTTCAATATCTCTAAATAATAGAGTTGCTCTTTTGTAAGTAGCAAAGCGTCTAGCAAAACCAATTGTAAGTGTAGTAGAATCCAAGACCTCTCCAGCTCCATGAATTTCTGCTTGAGAACCACCTTGAGATATTATTTGTTCACGTAATCTTTTTCTTGCAAAAGCTACTAATCTTTCACGTCTTCTTACATGAGTTCTCCACAGCTCCTCATCTGGAATATCAAGAACTGATTTCCAAACATCTGGGTCAGCAACTGAATTAGTAAACCCATCGCCTAAGTAGCGATACAGAAGTGACTCCATTTCTGAAGATAAATGTGATCTAATATGAATTCCATTTGTTACATAATCGATAGGAATTTCATTGAAAGGAACATCTTCAAATCCATCAACCCACATTTTGCGTGAAACTTCACCGTGTAGTTTACTAACTCCATTTACGAACCCTGCCATATTCATAGCCAAATGAGCCATATTAAAATTTGGAGGTTCTTTTTCATCTAGTATTGTACCTAGTTTATAAAAGACTGAGTCTGAAATTTTTAATTCATTTCTATAATAATCACCAAAATATTTTTCAACAAGTTCATTTGGGAAAATATCAATTCCTGCAGGAACAGGAGTATGTGTTGTAAAAATACTTGAATAAAACCCAAGATTTTTAGCTTCTTCAAATGACAAACCATCATTTTCTTGATGTTGTCTAATGCGTTCTAATGCTAAAAATGCAGAGTGTCCTTCGTTCATATGACAAACTTGAGGTTCAATACCAAGTGCATGTAAAGCTCTAATACCACCAATTCCAAGAATTATTTCTTGTTGAATTCTTGTTTCAATTGTACCACTATAAAGTCCGCGTGTTATTTCTCTATCTTTTGGATTATTCTCTTTTATATTTGTATCCAAGACGTAAAGTTGTACACGACCAACTTCAATTCTCCAAATTTGTGCATATACTTTACGCTTAGGAAAATCAACAGAAATTTTAATAGGATTTCCTTCTTCATCTATCTCCAATTCCATCGGTTGATTGTGGTAATCAATAATATCATACTTCTCTTGTTGCCACCCATCATTGTTGAGGTACTGCTTAAAATAACCTTCTTTATAATTTAATCCGACAGCAACTAATGGAATTCCTAAATCACTTGCAGATTTGAGATGATCGCCAGCTAAAACTCCCAGACCTCCAGAATAAATTTGCAAACACTCCGTTAAACCAAATTCAGCTGAAAAATACGCAATATAATTTTGCTTTTTCTTTTCATACTTATTCTGATACCAAGCTGCACCCTTAAGATATTTTTTGAGATTATCATTCACTCTATTCATGTGTGAGATAAATCCATCATCTTTAGCAACTTCATCAAGTCTTTTTTGTTTAATACTACCTAGTAATTCTACTGGATTATGGTATGTAGATTCCCATAATTCCATATCTAGCCTTCTGAAAAGCGCAACTGCATCTTGGTTCCAAGTCCAGTACAAATTTTTTGCTATATATCTTAGTGGCTCTAATTTCTTTGGTAAAGCAGGAACTACTTTAAAATTCCCAACATATTCTATCATATTTTTCCTCGCTGTCATAACATAATTAATTCACTACTGCATTTTAGAAATAATTCAGTTAAAAACAAATTTGATTTTTTAAAACATATTACATTAATGTTTTATTATACGCGATCTTATTTTTATCTTTGTATATAATAATTTAAAGCAATTCTATTTTAAGGAAACAAAATGAGCAAATTTCAAATAATTCTTTCAAATATTATTATAACAACAACAATTGTTGCTGCTTTCTTTTATCTATCAAATGGAAATAATTTCAACTTTAATGATAATACTCATTTAGAAACTAGAATTGATACAATTATAATTAAATCGAAAGATGTAAACCAAAACTCAATTGATAAATCGAGAGAAACTATTATTACGAAAACAGTTAAGGCTGTAAGTCCTGCTGTTGTAGGTATTTCGGTTAAAGAGGTTAGACAGTATCAATATAATTCGCCATTTAATAATCATCCATTTTGGCAAAAGTTTTTTGGTAATCAAATTTATAACAAAGAAATTTCTGGATTAGGATCAGGAGCTATTATTTCATCTGACGGATACATTCTTACAAACGATCATGTGGCCGGAACAGCAGATGAAATAACTGTAACATTATCAAATGGTAAACATTATAAAGCCAATAGAATTGGAACAGATTTAACTTCTGATATTTGCTTAATTAAAATTGATGAAACAAACTTGCCATTCATTCCAATAGGAAATTCAGACGAAATCTTAATTGGTGAATGGGTTGTTGCATTAGGAAATCCATTTGGTCTATTTGATGTATCGGATAAACCTACTGTTACAGTTGGAGTAATTAGTGCATCTGGAATGAATCTAAGTCCAGTTGATCACAGGTATTATATAGATATGCTTCAAACAGATGCTTCAATTAACCAAGGTAACTCTGGAGGTCCTCTAGTAAATAGTTTTGGCGAACTAATTGGAATGAATACACTTATATGGACTGCACAGGGATCAAGTGGTAACGTTGGGGTGGGCTTTGCAATACCATCAAATAAATTAAATAAAGTAATAGGCGAGCTTAAAGAGAACGGATTCTTTGAACGAGATTATTGGACGGGATTACGGATACATTCTATTGATGAAGGAATTGCAAATTATTATAAACTGCAAGATACTCGTGGTGTAATTATTACAGACGTAATTGAGAACTCTCCCGCAAGCAATGCTAAACTTGAACCCGGAGATATTATTAGAAAAATTGAAGGGTTTGATATCGATAATTATGAGACACTAAAAGGTGTTCTACAAAATTATAAAACTGGTGAAAAGATAGGAATTTCTATTCTCCGTGGTAATAAAAACCAATTGAAGCAAATGGTTTTGGAAAAAAGAGAATCGAAATAATTTTTATAAAACTCCGACTTTGAAGTCGGAGCAATTTGATTTTTTCATTTTGAAGTAAAGCCTCTAAAATAGTGCAGCTAATCAAAAATATTATTTAATGAGTAACATCTTCAGAGTTTTAGAATAGTTTGGCGTTTCTAATCTATATATATAAAATCCACTCGAAATGTTATCAGCATTAAACCGAACATTATGAATTCCAGCTTCCAGATTTTGGTTTACTAACTCTGCAACTTTTTGCCCTAGCATATTGTAGACTGATACATTTACTTTCCCAGTTTCAGATAATGCAAAACTAATTTGTGTTGATAGATTAAAAGGATTTGGATGATTTTGGAATAATTCTGTTTTTGATAGAGTTCCAGAAACTGTAACAACATCAGAATATTCGTAAGTGCCATCAGTATCAATTTGTTTTAGTCTATAGCTTAGACTCCGCTCAGCTACCGTTGCATCTACAAATATGTATTCTTTTGGTGAGTTGCTATTTCCGTGACCTTCTACAAATCCAATTTTAGCCCATTCAGCGGTCGAAGCACGCTTCGACTCAACATCAAATCCATAATTGTTTACTTCTGTTGCTGTTGTCCAGTTGAGTACAATGGTTTCTGAACTTGTTGAAGCAATTCTAAAAGATATTAGTTCAACAGGTAAAGCTGCAGTACCCAAATCACTAAAAGTGTCAAGTGGATATCCCTCCCATTCGATGCTTGGATTAAATATATCTGTTCCAACTGAGTCACCATTTTCAATACTAGTTTTTCTTCTAATTGTGTTATCATCTGTTGAAATGTCTCCGCTTCCCCACTCGGTGCCAGGGTCAAATCCAATTTGTCCTATTACATCAACAATTGTATCACCTTTTTTTAGAACAATAGCATCATTCCCATTAAAATTAACAGAACCACTTGTTTGGTCTGCCACAGCAAGAATATCTGTATGAGCAGAAGAATGAGCTACAACAAAAACACCATGACTTAGTAGTGTTCCACTTAAAGCAATAGTGTAGCTAGGAGTAGAATTTCCATTTGAATATATTTCAATTTTGTATCCATATGTCGATAGATTAATATCAGTAGTAGTTTTACTTCCTATTTCTAGGGCTTTATTGTATGAAGAACCTTCGATATATTCTGTGAAGAATAAATAATGATTTGTTGTATCAGCAACTGGATCTGTTGCATTAGAATCTCCCATATTATTGAAATCTATTGAGTCTGTATATTCAGGATGATCAATAAATGGATTTCTATTGTTTTGCAAAGTGTAGATATATTCATTTCTATTTTGTTCCCATGTATCTGGTGGATCTTGTGTATGCCAATCTAGTAATAACTGTAAATTTTGTTCACCCTCTCCAAGGGCTGGAAGTCTAGTTTCGTTTAACCAATTAAAATCCCAATCATTTCCATTTACGTCATCATATCTAAGGACCATATAGAGTAATGCTCTAGCTGCATCACCTTTATGCTCATCACGAGGTTCATAAACTTTATCACCATTTAAGTTTGTCCCATACTTGCCATCTTCAAATGTTGATGTTATATTTTGAACAATTCCTAAAGGGTGGTTACTTCTTACAGCGTTAGCTCCATTTTGATTGGCTGGAAATAAATGATGGTAGTCAGAGTATTCTTCAGTACTTGTACTGCCGTGAGTTGGCATCCAACTATAGCAAAATGTATGCTCACGACTAAACTCTACCCATGCAAACGTACCAGAATATATGTATTCATAATTTGAATAGACACAGAATACTGAATTAGTTCCATCTCCATTATCAGTAGAGTAAAAACCTGGAATCATATTTTCATCATATTGATCGTATGATTTTTTAATGTAATTTGAACGAATTAATGTTTGCAAGTCTGCTACAAATGTTTCGCTGGTTATAGATATTCCATCATAATACTGAGCATTCAGATTAGTAGATATTAATAGATAGCAAAGTAATAACAATATATGTTTAAGCTCTTTCATTTTTGGTACGATTATATGATTAACAATAGTTTAGTATCTCAACAATCAAATTATTGGATTAACATTATTTCTATTGTCGTAATTAAAATGAAATACTTTAAGGTGGGTTTACTAAAAAAGTCATGAGGCTATTTTAAAAGTCAACAAAATGTCATTCTGAGGAGTGAAGCGACGTGAGAATCTTTAGTATTTGCTTCATATTAAAGATTTCTCTCTCCGTTCGAAATGACATGAGCCACCTTTGAGATAGCCTCATTACTACATGGAACTATTTCGTATTATATTATTTCAACAATAACATCTTCAGAGTTTTAGAAAAGTTTGGCGTTTCTAATCTATATATATAAAATCCACTCGAAATGTTATCAGCATTAAACTGAACATTATGAATTCCGCTATTCATATTTTGGTTAACCAACTCATCAACTTTTTGCCCAAGCATATTGTAAACAGAAACTTTTACATGCCCAGCATTTGCTAATGCAAAACTAATTTGTGTAGTTGGATTAAAAGGATTTGGATGATTTTGGTACAATTCTGTTTTTGATAGATTTCCAGAAACTGTTACAATATCAGAATATTCATAAGTGCCATCTGTATCAATTTGTTTTAATCTGAAACTAGTATTCCCTCTTGCTACGTTATCTATAAATGAATAATCTTTTGGGGAGTTGCTATTTCCGTGTCCTTCAACAAATCCAATTTTAGCCCATTCATCGGTCGAAGCACGCTTCGACTCTACATCAAATCCATAATTGTTTACTTCTGTTGCTGTTGTCCAGTTTAGCAGAACTCCGCCATCAAAGGGTTTGGCTGTGAATGATGTTAGTTCTACTGGGAGAGATGAATTACCAATTGAGGCAGTTAAATCTTGATATCCTATTAGAGTATTACTGCCAGTCCAATTCGCACTATTAGTTACAGAAGTTTGGGTAGTGTTTTTATCTCCATTAACAGTTCCATTAAAATAATAATTATCCAATGTCGACAATTCAATGTCAGAAGATGTTCCGGGTGCTTTTGAATAATTTGGACTATCTCCAGTTTGCCAACCACTGTTTGCAAAGTTTATTCCTGCAATAAAGGTTGGTGAACTTGACAAGCCTAAATATGCAATAACCTGATCACCAGCTCCGGCTAAATTAAAAGAACCACTACTCGTGCTTATTGTTGTAGCTATTAACCGATCTGAAGCATCATTATCATCTGTAAGAACTCCTGCACCAATTCTCACGAAGGTTCCACCAGGAACATTTGTCCAAACACCAGTTAGTGAAGCAAGAGAATATGTTCCTTCACCAGACCTTAAAGTATTATCAGCTAATATTCCATTGTCTGTAATCTGTAGAGTTCTTAAATCTAATCCATCAACTAGCGTAATAAATTCTACTACATCAGGTGCATCTGCTCCAACTTGAGTAAAGACAATATCTCCTGAACTTGGAATCGTTTGTCCAAAAGTTAAATTCGAAAAACCTAATAGAAATGCTAAAATTAAAATCATTTTTTTCATGACGCCCTCCAGGCTATAATTTGGTTAAGATTATATACAAAAATATATAATAATAATACGAATTACTCAATTTATACATTATTTTAATGTTAAATTATTAATTATAAAATAGCAGAGAGTCGTTATAATTTAGTTGTCTATGAGAGAACTATTTAATCAAAAACATTTTATTTGTCTTAAAATAAGTCCCAGATTTTAAAGTGTAAAAATAGATTCCAGATGTGAGATTAGTAGCATTAAACTCTACACTGTAATTCCCAGAAAATTCTCTTTTATTTACTAGAGTTGCCACATTTTCTCCTAGTAAATTATGTACTTTTAGACTTACCCATCCAGTCTCGAGAATCTCATATCTAATTGTTGTACTAGGGTTAAAAGGATTAGGGTAATTTTGTAATAATGAAAACTCTTGTGGAAGCCCATTATTATTCTCAACTCCTACAAGAATTGAAGCTTCTTCAGAATAATCACTTTCATTTCCACTATTATCAAACGCAGATATTTTGTAATAAACTCTGTAATCAAATACTTCTAGATCAGTAAAAGAATTGGTTGTTGAAGTTGAAATAAGTGAATATTGACTTGGAGTAAAGTTCTGAATAACTCCTCTATAAATAGCATAATGTGAGATATCATTCTCAGGGTTTTGATCCCACGACAATATAATCTCATTTTGTTCATGCTTAATTGTAAAGTTTAATGGTACTGATGGAGCGACTGTATCAACTTGAGTTGTTGACTCTGCTAAAAACAATGCAATTGAGTTTGGAATAATAGACTCACCAGTAGCTGATTGTAAATTAGATATTTGAATATTATAAAATGTATCAACAAACTCTTCCGAAAACGTTAGTAAAACTTTTTTGCTATTTCCAGCAAAGTTTGATGCTGCACTAACTGGATTTCCTAATCTTTCTAAATTGTAGTTTATAATGTTTTCTGCACTTGTAGAGTTCAACTCTTTTGAGAATGTTAATTGTAATTCTAAACTACTCAACTGATCAGCTTTCTCAATAATTAATTTATCTGAATTATGGATTCTATCAGCAAATTCTGGATGATCTACAAATGGATTAAAATTATTCTGGTACTTGTAAATTACTCTATTTCTATTCCTTTCAAATTCACTAACTGGATCAAGTCTATTCCACTCTAATAAAGTAGAAATTTTTCCAAATTTAGAACCGGATGAAGGAGTATAATCAACAAATTCCAGATCATAACCATCACCACCTTCGTAACGAACAGACATGTAAAGCATCATTCTAGCAATATCACCTTTTATTTCATCACGAGGTTCCCAAGAATCGCTATCATAAAAATTACCAGTTGGATAAGTTGACGTTCCACCATAATCATAATCTTTATTACCACGAGTTGAGTTAGCATTTATTTCAGATGGTCTCAAATGATGAACATCTGTGTAAGCAGTATCGCTATCATTAGAGAAGCCATGAGATTTTGCCCAGACATGTTCCCTATTCCATCCATTTCCACTGTTATATTCTTGAGCTGCATTTACTGAATAATTAGTATAAAGTAAAATTACATTAGATGAATTATCAGGATCTCTATCAGTCTCCTTTAGAATATCCCAAACATCTGTTGAACTTGAGGAATATGGAAATCTCACATGGTTGTTAATTTTATTATGAAGAGTAGATTTTAGACTATCTCCATAGAGTTCATCTGCTCCATTGTAATAATTATTTTGTGCGAAATTGTTTTGAAAGAGGAAAAAGATGATAATCAAAAGCAGAAATAATTTATGATTTTGTAATTGCATAGTATTTACATTTTTGTTTTAAATAAGAGTGCAAAGATATATAGGATTAAACTTATTTGGAAGATTTTTAATTTTGAGAGGCTTTCTCAAAAGCCACCAGAATGTCATTCTGAGGAGCAGAGGACATGAGAATCTTTAACATTTACTTAAATTTAAAGATTTCTCCCTCCGCTCGAAATGACAAGAATTACTTTTAAGAAAACCTCTTATGATTACTTTATAAGTAATAGTTTTTTAACTTCAGAAAATGTTTCATTATTACTCAATGATGTTGCCGAGAACCTAGCAAAGTAAGTTCCACTACTAAATCCAGTTGCATTCCAAGAGACTGAGTGCTTACCACTGTTTTGAGTTCCACTATATAATTCAACTACTTTTTGTCCTAATGTGTTATACACTTCTATAACAACTTTACTATTATTCTTAATTGTATAATTAAGCTTAGTTGTTGGGTTAAATGGATTTGGATAGTTTTGCTCTAAAGCAAATTTATATAATTTTGAGAAATTCATTTCAATTTCATCAGAATATTCAAAACTACCATCTGTATCTATTTGTTTTAAACGGTATTTAACTATGCCACCTTCAGCTGAATTATCTACGAATGAATAGTTCTTTATAGAATTACTATTCCCATGTCCTTCAACAAATCCAATTTTTTCCCAAATAGGTGACGTTTCACTATTTTCAATAATTCTCTGAATTTCAAAACCATAATTATTAATTTCAATGCTAGTTTCCCAATTAAGTATTACTTTATTATCCTTCAAGTGAGCAATAAAAGAATTAATTTCAACTGGTAATGGGCTTACAGCATTTCCATTTATTGTAAAATCATCAATCATAACACCATCATTCGCACTTCCTTGGGCACCAAAAACAAATCTGAATCTGACATCACCCTGACCAATAAATGCAGAAACATCATATGTAGGGCTGAAAGTTGTAAATGAAGATTGATAAAAACCTGGGACATCAATACCTGGGTCACCACCAAGCCCGGCAATTGATGCATTTGTGTACCAATTTGTTGCATTTGCATCTCCCACGGAACCTAGCACTGTCCAGCCTGATCCCCCATCTGTAGAATATTCGACATTAAATCCTGCGCCGGTTCCAGCAATTGACATATAATTAAAAGATAGAGTGTATGTACCAGTTCCACCAACAAAATTAAAAGGAGGTGATTCCAACGCATATTTTGTGTTGAATCCATGATGCGATGTTAAATTTGTGGTCCAGCTTTTTGTACCATTCACAGCTTGATCATCTGCACCATTAAAATTTGTACTTGTCGAAGATCCCCAAGCCCAATAATGTTCATTACCTGCGGGAACACCATATGAATAAAAACCTCCATCGTTGCTTTCAAAATCATTTGTGTAGGGCATAACCGGTTCTACTAATATTTTAAGATAATTACTTTTTGTTTCTGTAGTTGCGCCACTATTGATACTTAATGCAACATTATAATCACCCGCTGTATTATAAGTGTATGAAGGGTTTTGCGAAGTTGAAGTTCCGGCATCACCAAAAGTCCAGGACCATGATGTTGCTTTTAAAGATGCATCAACAAAACTTAGGGGTCTATATTGAAACCATGTGGTTCTTTCTGCGGCAAATTGTGCTGTTGCTGTTGAAAAAACATCAGAAGTAAATAATCCGCGACCATGAGTTGCTGCTGCTACTAAATCATCAGAACTTCGTGTTTGAAGCATATCGACTCTTGTATTCGCCAATCCCGTTATTGATGGTCCCCAGTCAGTAGTTCCACCGTTAAGATTATCTGTTGTCCATACACCAAGTTCAGTTGCAGCCATTGCCTGGTCTGAGTTGTTAGGATTAAAAAGAATCCATCGAATTGGCATATCGGGCATATCACCTTCTACACTTGCCCAGTTTGTTCCTCCGTCCGTTGTTTCCCAAATAGAGTTTACTCCATAATTTGAATATGTTACTAAAATATGAGCATCATCTCCAACTTCAACTTCCACACAAGAAACAAATCCTGTAGGCATACCAGCGCCACTATTTATATGTGATGCTGAATGAGTTCCATTGGCGTCATCAACTCTTACCACCCTGCCATTGCTTAACCCGAAAAACACACGATTTGCAGTATTTTCAGAAACTCTAATATTTGAAACATTACCACCACCAAATTCAGTGACAGCTATATCAGAAAATGTAGTGCCAGTCTGAGGGTTACTCCATCTTAGATAGTTTCCGGCATCTGTTGAGGCATAAAAGATATTTGCTGTATTGTCGTAATCAGTTGGATTTATAAAATAACCCTTGTTGCTACCAAAAGTGATATTTGTAAAATTTATACCGTTATCTGTAGATCTGTAATAATCATTATATATATAAGATGTGAATTGATAAGCCGGTTCATTCTGATCAATATGGGTATATCCACCATCTCCACCACTAACTTCAACACCATTTTTATTTGTAATTTGGTCCATTCTATGAGATCCATTATCTTGAGCACCAGCTAAAAAGTGGTAAGTTGCAGCTGTTGGATGCATTGCAGTAGCATAATATTGAACTGTATTGTAATCATTATTATGAGCAGTAATAGTTGGAGGTGATGAGCTGAAATTACTGGAATAAAAAACTCCCCCGTCATTCCCGAAAACTGCTTCAGTTGAAGAACCGGGTTTGAATACAATCTGGTGCTGATCTGCATGAACTATAGACGCCGAAAGTGCGGCCATATCATTATTATTTGACCATTTAGAAATTTGAGTCCAGGTAATATTACTAGAACTGTATACTCCTCTATATAGATCAATACCACCTGCATAAACTATTGTTGCATCATTAGGATCAGCTGTTAAAATCAGATCATAAGATCCTTGTTCTCTAGTAAAATCAGTATCTGGTATACTAGTATCTGTAGCATTAGGTTCGTTAATAGTTCCGGTAGCTGTCCAGGTAACTCCTTTATCACTTGAATATCCAACAGCACCCAATTTACTTCCATCTGTGACCATAGCATATACAATATTTGCATCATCAGCTGAAGTCGCTAACTCGACTCTGCCAACACTGGCCAAACTAGAATATGTTGTATTTGCTGTCCAAGTTGTACCGTTATCCGAATAAAGAATTGTAGCGTGGCCATGTCCAAAACTGCTATTTACAGAACCGACATAAATTTTATTATCAGCACCTAATTCAATATCAGCAACGGCATAAGTCCCACTGGTTAAAGCTGGCAATACTTGTGTAAAATTAGCTCCGCCATCAGTTGAACGATACAATCCTTCATCATCCGTCCATACGCCAAAATAATTGTTAGCCTCTACGCCTGCATAGATAACGCTCGTGCCTGACTCATTTCTGACAATTAAATCATTAACAAAATAGTATGTTGATGTGGCACTTAGCTGAGTCCAGCTGGTTCCACTATTTGTAGACTTCCAAATTCCTTCACCTCTTGTACCGGTAACACCGTAACCACTTCCACTGGCAGCTCTCCCTTCGCCTGTTCCAAAATAAAAAATTGTTGTAGTATTAGGATCATAGGCAATAGAAGTAATTGCTATATTGTCCCACTGATCTCCGGCTTTTATCCATGATGAATTAGGATCAGTAATATCATTATTATACCAAAGTCCTCCTGAAACACCACCTGCCCACACTTTATTTCCACTTACGTCATTTGGATCCCACATTAAAGCTCGTGTTCTTCCGCCAACATTATTTGGACCTTCTTCTACCCATGATACATCTGTTATAGCAGTCTGGGTACTATTAAAACCTTTTTTATTAAGGAACGTAGTTCTTTTTTCTTCTGCATATTTATATGCTTCTTTTAATCTTTCCCTTGGGACATATCCCAATGTTGGATCTTTTGTTTTTTCAAATTCAAGCATCCATGCTTCATATATTCTTTCTTCTTTAGCTAGCTTTTTATTTTTTAAGGTTTTATTATAAACTATTTCATCTTTTATTACATTAATAAATTGGTATTCTAATAGAATTACAATACTTAATGCTATTGGCAAAATAAGAAGGATTGTTTTTTTCAATTCATGACCTCATAAATAATTTTTTGTAGTTAATTAAAGTATCTTTTTATGTTTACTTAAAAAAAAGCATCAACAGTATTATCGAAAAACTTTTCATAAAGTTTATCTTTGTAATTATAAACATATTAATGTTAAATAATAGAGGATTTTATATTAGAATCAAGAAGTATAAGCTAATTCTTATTGTTTCGGTGAAATATATTTCTAAGAATTCAAACTTTTATCTATTTTCCCACTGAATAGAATTTGCGACCAATAAAGAATCCACCCTCTAAGAAGGTGGTCTTGGCTTACCCCTAAAAGGGGTTA
>CBDUTO010000116.1:0-13633 GCA_965370315.1 uncultured Melioribacteraceae bacterium | reverse complement strand
TCAAATATTTTTGCAGTTTAAGGGTAATGCAATGTTAATTAGAACTTAGCCAGAATAATTTAGTGTAAAAGGCTGTACCCTGATCTGGATAAACCAGAAAATTTTATGTTATTACGAGGAGTCCGTATTTGGACGACGAAGTAATCTTTTAGAGATTGCGAATTTTTGCCAAAATTCTTCATAAATAATAGTTGAGAGTATTTGCTCACTTTCATAGAACTTAGCAGTTACTTCTTAATCCTAAAAATTTATCAAATATTATACTTTCCAATTAGAACCTGTACTTAAGTATAGGTTTGCGCGAACTACAACTTAATTTCATTCCTATTTCTATACTTTTAGCCAGTTACCAAAACAGATACAAGGTGTTATTTTGGGTATGTAAAACTTAAACAATATGTGAAGAATGGATAATATGGTATCGATGTTTAGGCATCAGTTAAAAAAACGAATTGAGGCTTTGAATCTTGAAATGGAAGAAAATCTATTTTCCTCAAACCTTAATGACTATTCATTTATCCAAAAATCAAAAAATGAAAATAATTTTTTAACTATTTCTTTTCTTGATATGAAGAACGAAAAGGAAGTAGAATTAAAAGTAAAAGTAATTGAATAGCTAAGGAGAGTTACCAAATGAAATATACAAAATACATTTTACTACTTACACTATTTATTGTAAGTATTTCCAGTGCAAATAATCTTGCAGTTTCAAGTGTTACCACAACGGGGCAGGATGTTACTGCCGGAACGGATAATGCTGCAAATTTTGTTCTTGTACAATTTGATATCAGTTGGGAAAACTCCTTCCGTGATGCTACTAACTGGGACGCGGCTTGGGTATTTGTAAAATATAAAAATTCGAACGGAGTTTGGGCACATGCTACTCTTAACACAACCGGTTATACAGCCCCAACAGGAAGCACGGTTTCACCGGCAAGTGACCAAAAGGGAGCTTTTATATACCGTGATGCCACTGGAACCGGAACATTTTCTCTATCATCCGCACAGCTAAGATGGAATTACGGAACTGACGGTGTTGCAGACAATGAAACCGTAACCGTAAAAGTTTTTGCCATTGAAATGATATATGTCCCAACCGGTAATTTTCAAATAGGCGATGCTGGTAGTAATTATCGGTTTAGGCAAAGTTCTTCAGAGGCGGCAGTTTCAATTACTAATAGTTTAGTAGCAAACATAAATTCTCATACAAATAACTCTTATGATGATAATCAAATTGAGTCCCCAGGAATTGGAATTGACGGAGATGGAGGAATTGACACGGATAACAATGGAAGTATAGATAATGCTGATTTCCCGACAGGCTATACAAAATTTTATTGCATGAAATATGAAACTACTCAGGAACAATACGTTGATTTTCTTAACAGCCTTACTAGGGCTCAACAAGAGGGTAGAACAAACACAAGTTTAGCATCGGGAACAACTTCTATTAGTAATCGTTATGTAATGAGCAATACTACAACTTTAACTAATCGCAATGGAATTAGGTGCGATGCCACAATCCATACAAGTGACCCAATTATTTTTTATTGTGATTATGACGGAAATGACACGGGGAATGAAACCACTGATGGCCAAAATATTGCATGTAATTTTTTAAATGAAAAAGATGCATTAGCTTATTCAGACTGGGCAGGATTAAGACCTATGACCGAACTCGAATTTGAGAAGGCTTGCAGAGGAGGAGATGCAGTAAAGCGTGAATCTGCTTGGGGTACAACTAATACTAACACCACAACTCTTACATTTGCTAATGAAGGTGAAGCAAGCGAACAAGTAGCGACCAACTATTCTACATCTAGTGGAAATACTACTTATTCATTATCTGGTCCAGTACGTGTTGGTATTTTTGCTGCAAATGCTAACAACACTGGAAGGGAAACTTCCGGAGCAACTTACTATGGAATAATGGAAATGACGGGCAATTTGTATGAAAGATGTGTTACTGTTGGTAATTCTACTGGAAGGAGCTTCACCGGTTTGCATGGTAATGGTGAATTAGATACAAATGGAGACCCAGATGTTTCAAACTGGCCTATTAGCGCCGGACTGGGCCTAAAAGGTGGAACGTATGGTGGCTCATGAGGTAATAATGGACGGTTTGTTTCTGATAGAACCTACGCAGCAAACCATACAGCTACGCGTACCAATACCCGTGGGTATAGAAGCACAAGAACTGCCGAATAATTAAATAATTTAGAGATGAAAAATATGAAATATTTTAAATTTATTATCGTTTGTGTTTTCATAGGTTTTACCTTTAATCTTGATGCACAAGATGTAAAATACTCTGGAGGAGATGGGGATGGATTTGCTTCATCTTCCTATTTCCTAATTGGCTACCCAACTTCATTTTCCGTTACTGCCGGCGGGATTAAACAGATTGATTTGACATGGGTGAAAAGTAGTAATGAAGATGTTATAATTGTCTATAATACCAGCAATACTTTTGGTACACCTGTAAATTCAACAGTATATTCTATAAACGATGCAATACCAGACGGCGGAACCGTAATATATAACGGAATCGGCACCTCGACAACTCAAGGTGATTTAAGTGAAGGGTCAACATATTACTATAAAATTTGGTCTAATTCTAGTAGTTCTTATTCAGAAGGTAGCCAGATAGGTAATGCCACAACAATTGCAGGTTCAAGTACCGTACCCATAAGTTTATCAGCAACAGAAACCGGTGTGCAAACCATTACTCTATCATGGGCACTAAATGGATCAAGTGATAACGTAATGCTTGCTTACTCTACTGATGGTGTCTTTGGTACGCCAATCGATGGGGATTCATATTCCGTTAGTGGAACAATATCCGGAGGTGGAACAGTTTTACTAAACAATAGCAATACATCTTATGAGCATAAATATTTAACTGGTGGCTCTTATTATTATAAGGCTTGGTCAGTAAATACCAATCTTTATTCATCAGGGATCACGGATAACATTACAATAATGAGTGCTGCTGAGATACTTGCTCGTTATAGTGGTAGTGATGGTGGAGGGTATGGTTCAGCAGAAAATGGAGCAGGTTCATTACCTGTTGAGCTTACATCATTTACAGCTAGTTCAATTTCTTCAACAAACGAAACAATAAGTACTGGAACAGTCGTATTAAATTGGGAAACAGCTACAGAAGTTAATAATTATGGATTCCAAGTAGAAAGGAAAAAGGGAAAAGTAGAAAGTGAAATATGGGAAGAGGTTGGTTTTGTTGAAGGGCACGGAAATAGTAATTCTCAAAAAGATTATTCTTATGTGGATTCAAATCCTATTAGTGGAATAAATAGATATAGGCTAAAACAAATAGATACGGATGGTGAGTTTGAATATTCGGAAATAGTAGAAGTTGAAGTTGATATTCCAATAGTATTTAAGTTGTCACAGAATTTTCCAAATCCATTTAACCCAACAACAGAGATTAACTATTCAATCCCAAATGTAGGAACAAGTGGTAGTGTTTCGTCCACCAATGTATCACTCAAAATTTACGATATTCTTGGTCGTGAAGTAGCAACATTGGTAAACAAAAAACAAACGCCTGGTAATTATTCAGTTGCGTTTAATGCAAGTCAACTCTCTAGTGGCATTTATTTCTATTCAATTAGAACCGATGTAAATGCTTCTATTAAGAAGATGATCTTGCTCAAATAGTCTATCACTAAAAATATTTTGCATAATGAAAAAAGTATGATAGTTAAAAATAAAAAGGAAGTTATATGTTTTGGAATAAGTTAAGTCTTTTAATAGCGATCTCACTTTCTAGTGTATCTCTAATAATTTCACAAAGTTTTTCTGATATCCAATTTGTAAATATCCCATCGGGTACTTTCTCAATGGGTGAACAAGAATCAGAATATCAAGGGCCTCCAGGATCATATGATGCAACTTAACATTCAGTAACTTTAAGTGAGTTCTGGATGAGTGAAACTGAAATTACTAATCAGCAATATGTCGATTTTCTAAATCTTGCTTACGGTGAAGGCTTCTTAGTTGTAGGAGTTGAGACTGGTTCCGGACCTGACAACAATAAATTACTTGTTTATGGCTCTGATACAGCTCCTGAGGAGTATACTAACATTGCGATTATTAATTTGGATGGCACTCGCGTAATGAAAGATCATGATAACAATGATGGAGATGGAAACCCTTTCACTGGTGTCATAGAACCTGAAAACCCATTAAATTTGTCTTATATAGGATTTGATGAAACCCAACCAGATGGTGAAAAGTTTTTTGTAAAAAATCCGGTAACAGATTTTGATTGGATAGAATTAACAAATTATTATAATTATACAACTGTTGCTAATGAATTGGATTCAACTATTCTTTTGAATGATTTTGCTTCATGGTCTGAATTGGTAGATTTGCCAAACAATTTACCAACATTGGCAGAAGTTAAAAACTGGCCAGCCTCATTTATACGATGGTACGGTGCAAAGGCTTTTGTAATGCTCTACAATCTTGATATACCAACAGAAGCACAATGGGAATATGCTGCAGCATCGGGTAGTAACCAATTTAAATATGCAACCTCGGATGGAAATGTTAATGCCGACGGTACAAGTGCAAACTGGAATTTTGCTCACGAAGAACCAGCACTACACCATGTTTACGATGTTAAATTAAATAGTCCTAATCCCTTTGGATTGTATAACTTAGCTGGTAATGTATGGGAGTGGTGCGAAGATTGGTATGCATCAGATTTCTATGCAGATGGAGCTAATCCAGTTAATACAATGGATTCTGGAGTTAAAGTTAGAAGAGGTGGCTCGTGGAATTATCACGAAAGCACATTGAAATCAGCAGTACGAGCTAAAGATGAAAAATTTAAGGGAAACGATCATTTTGGATTTAGAGTTGTAAGTAATACTCAGGTAACATCAATTAATGATAAGCAACAAAGTATGATTGAAGGATTTGAATTAACCCAAAACTATCCCAATCCATTTAATCCTTCTACAAAAATAAGTTTTTCCATTCCACATGGAGCTAGAGTATCTGTAAAAGTATACAATTCTCTTGGTCAAGAAGTAGCTGATATTGTAAACAGCAGCTTTTCTGCTGGTATACACACGGTAAATTTTGATGCATCAAATTTAAGCAGTGGGTTATATTTTTACAGTATGCAATCAGCTGGGTTTGCGAAGACTTTAAAGATGATACTGGTTAGATGATATCCTTAAGTTTTATTATTCTCTAAATTCAGTTTCATCTGCTATTAAAATTCCGGAATATTATTTTCTGCCTTGTAGAATAATAATTTCAAAATTTTATTATATCATATCTGAAATCCAATTAATTAAACTCGAAGTTTCCTCAAGTCTAAATTTTCTTAGTTCTTATAAACAATTTTAAAAGTGAAATTTCTATTCATACAGGTAATTGTTTGATGCAAATTAATTCAAATAAATCTTAACTTGAGTAATTATTTTTTGTAAGTTTAGTATTATAAAATATACCATAAGTACTATTTAAGAGAGTAGAATGAAAAAAAGAACAATACTATTAGCAATTATTTCTGGGTTATTATTTGTCTCCTGTGGCGATGATACGAAAAATCAAATGCCAACTCCTAAAATTGAAGTCTATGAAGTAGTTGAGCAAGCTGTTCCAATAATTAATGAATTTGTTGGAAGCGTTGCAGGACAAAAGGATATTGCAATTCGAGCAAGAGCAGTGGGCTTTTTAGAAGGAATTCATTTTAATGAAGGACGAGTAGTAAAAAAAGGTAAACTTCTTTATACTATAGAAAGTCAACAATACGAAGCTGAATCTGCAGCAATGCAAAGTAAATTGGCTGAAGCAAAAACTAATTTAGCTTACACCCAAAGTGATTTAGCAAGAATTAGACCTTTAGCCGAAAACAATGCAGTTAGCCAAAGTGATTTAGATGCCGCGGTTGCAAAAAATGATGCTGCTAAAGCTAATGTCTCAGCTGCAAAAGCAAATCTTAGAGCTGCAAATATTTTGCTTGGATACACAAAAGTAAAAGCCCCAATTACCGGTCTTATTGGTAAAACAAAAGCTAAAGTTGGCGATTTTGTTGGGCAATCACCAAATCCAGTTATTCTTAATGTTGTCTCATCAATTGATTCAATATTAGTTGATTTCTATCTTCGAGAATCTTACTACCTAGAAATATTTAGAAAATATTTTGACGTAAAAGAAATTAATAATCCAAAGAAGAATAAAGAAAATTTAGAGTTAGTTTTAGTTGATGGAACTATCTTTGGTCATAAAGGCTCTATCAAATTTATGGATAGGGAAGTTGATCCTACAACTGGAGCTATTTTGGTTCAAACTGTTTTTCCCAACCCAGAAGGTTTAATTAGACCTGGACAGTTTGCCAAGATACGAGCTACCGTTGATGTTGTTGAAAATGGTGTTTTAATTCCTCAAAGAAGTATAATGGAGATTCAAGGGATTCATAGCGTGTTTGTTGTTACAGCAGATAATAAAGTTGAAAGTAGAGAAGTTAAAACTGGTCCGACAGTAGGCGGTTCTTGGTTAATTGAAGAAGGATTAAAAGCTGGAGAAAGAATTGTTTATGAAGGTTTACAAAAAGTAAAATCTGGAATGACGGTAGAACCAGTAAGCCGTAAGTGAAAAGACGTGAGTCGAGAATCGTAAGTTTTGTAAATCAATGCAAACATACTTACGACTACCGATTTCGAATAAAAGCAAAAAGAAATATCATTTAGAACACGTTTTGTAGGTGAGAAATCTCATGAATTCCAAAAGATTACTCACATTCGTTCGAAATGACAAACGTATAGATTAAGAAGTCAGCAGTAAAAGAAAATATTTTAAACAAAATCAGAAGATTAAAATGGGTAGTTTTTTTGTAAGAAGACCAATTGTGGCAATGGTAATAGCCATTATTATAACAATAGTTGGTATTGTTTCATTAATGGGTTTACCAATTGAGCAGTATCCAAATATAACCCCGCCAATAGTTCAAGTGCGTGCATCTTACACAGGTGCAAATGCAGTTAATGTTGAGCAATCGGTTGCAACACCTTTAGAACAAGCTATAAATGGTGTTGATAACATGATTTATATGAAGTCGACTAACGCAAATGATGGCACAATGGCTATTGATATTTCATTTGAGGTTGGAACTGATCCTGATATGAATACGGTATTTACCCAAAATAGGGTTTCTGCTGCAACTGCAAAATTACCGGAAGAAGTGAAAAGGCTTGGTGTTACTACAGAAAAGTCACTTCCAAATATATTGATGCTTATTACCCTAACTTCAGATGGTAGATACGATCAAAATTTTCTTGGTAACTATGCCTTAATTAATATTAAAGATGTACTAGCTCGTATCAAAGGAATTGGACGAGTTAATGTTATAGGTGCTAGTGATTATTCTATGCGTATTTGGATTAAGCCAGATAGGTTAGCACAAATGAATATTACTGTTCCTGAAATAATTGGAGCTATTAGAGCGCAAAACATAATTGTACCTGGTGGAAAATTTGGAGCAGAACCTGCACCTCCAGGAACAGAATTTACATATACTGTAAGAATGCCAGACCGATTGCAAACAGAGGAAGAGTTTGGCGAAATAGTTGTACGTACAAATGAAGGTGGCTCTCAAGTAAAAGTAAAAGATATAGCTAGAGTAGAACTAGGAATTGAAACATACAGTGCGTTTACTAGACTTAATGGAAAGGAGTCATCAATTATTGCTCTTTATCAAGCCCCCGGGTCTAATGCTGTTGAATTAGCTGAAGCAGTAAAACTGTCAATAGCAGAACTGGCTCTTTCATTTCCAGAAAGTGTAAAATATGATATTTCGCTTGATGCAACAGCACCAATAACAGCAGGTATTAAGGAAATTATCATTACATTTTTTATAGCCTTACTCCTAGTTGTGTTAGTTGTTTTTGTTTTTATTCAAGATTGGAGAGCGACATTAATACCTACGGTAGCAATTCCTGTTTCATTACTTGGGGCATTTATTGTTTTCCCAATGTTAGGATTTACGGTAAATGTACTTTCGCTGTTAGGTCTTGTACTTGCAATAGGTATTGTTGTGGATGATGCAATTGTGGTTGTGGAAGCTGTTCAAGTAAATATTGCTTCTGGAATGAATTCCAAAGACGCAACAATAAAGGCGATGGAGGAGGTTACTGCTCCAGTAATAGCTACAACACTGGTTTTAATAGCCGTATTTGTTCCTGTTGCAATGATGGATGGAATTACCGGAAGCCTTTATCAGCAGTTTGCAATTACTATAGCAGTGTCTGTTGTTTTTTCTTCATTTAATGCTTTGTCATTAAGCCCTGCATTAGCAGCTCTTTTATTGAGAGAGCCGAAGCCATATGGTGGAATACTTGGAAAATTCTTCGCTGGATTTAATAAAGTGTTTGATAAATCCACAGAAAAATACACCTCATTTACTCATGTAATTACTGGGAAAATTAAACGCGGAATGGTTTTTATATTGTTATTGCTGGTTGGAACTGGTGTTGTTGGAACACTTTTGCCAGGTGGGTTTATGCCTTCAGAAGATATGGGATACTTGTTTGTTAATATTCAACTCCCTGATGCCGCATCTTTACAGAGGACAGATGTTGTTGCAAAAAAAGTTGAAGCAATAGTTGGCAACCTTTCCGAAGTAGAATATGTAACCACCGCATCTGGATTTAGTTTGTTATCTGGAAGTATGTCATCAAATTCAGGATTTATTTTTGTTTCGCTTAAGGATTGGGCAGATAGAGAATCAACGGCTGAAGAAATTGCACAACAGTTGAATAAAATATTTTATTTTGGAATTAATGAAGCTCAAGTCTTTGCTTTTGGTCCACCGGCAATTCCTGGTCTTGGTAGTGGTTCTGGGTTTACAATGATGTTACAAGATCGTGGTGGTAATACTCCATCATACTTGGCAGAAAATGCAGAGAAGTTTATTGAAGTAGCAAAAGCTCGTCCAGAAATAGGGGCAATATTTACAACATTTCGTGCTAATGTCCCACAAAGATATTTAAATATTAATCGGGATAAAGCTCTTAAAGCTGGTATATCATTGGATGATATGTACACGACAGTTGGTGCATTTCTTGGTGGCTCGTATGTAAATGATTTTAACAGATTCGGAAGATTATACAGAGCATACATTCAGGCAGAACCAGAGTATAGAGAAAGTCAGGATAAAATAGATTTATTTTTTGTCAAAAACAGCAATGGTCAATCGGTTCCTATTTCAGCGTTTGTTGAGGTTCAAAATATTGAAGGACCAGATTATACTAATAGATTTAATCTTAACAGATCTGTTGAACTTTCTGGTGGACCTGCTCCTGGTTACACCTCTGCACAAGCTACTACTGCACTTGAAGAAGTTGTTGCCGAAGTGCTTCCAAGTGATATGGGATATGAGTGGAGCAACATGACGTATCAAGAGAAAAAAGCATCTGGTTCCGTTGGAGTAATATTTGCATTTTCTTTATTATTTGTATTTTTAATTCTTTCAGCTCAATATGAAAGTTGGACAATTCCAATCTCAATTTTATTAGGAACTCCGTTTGCAATTTTTGGTGCAATGTTAACATTATATTTAGCAAGATTTTTTGATGTGAGTTATGAGAATAATATTTTCGCACAAATATCACTTGTAATGCTAATTGGTATGGCTGCCAAGAATGCTATCTTAATTGTAGAATTTGCAAACCTTGAATTTGAAAAAGGTTTATCGTTATTTGATTCAGCAATAAATGCAGCAAAATTAAGATTTCGTCCTATACTAATGACGGCATTCTCATTTATTCTTGGCGTGTTTCCCCTTGTTGTTGCTTCCGGTGCCGGTGCTGAATCACGGAAAGTAATGGGAATGGCATTGCTCGGTGGAATGACGTTGGCAACAGTTCTAGGTGTATTTTTATATCCAATGCTTTTTGTTGCAATAGGAAAGATGTTTAAGTTTGAAGAAAAAAGAGATGCTAAGTTGAAAGCATCTAACTAAAGAATAACCGCAAAGGCACAAAGACGCTAAGAAATTTATATATACTTTGCGTCTTTCCGGTGAATGTTTATTAAATATTAATAGAAAAATAAAATGAAAAAATATTTATTACCCTTATTAGCAATTTTAATAATTGCGTTATCCAGTTGCTCCGTTGGGCCAGATTTTCAAAAGCCACAGATTGATACTTTGCAAACTTATAGATTTGGGACACTCGAAGTTGATTCAGTGGCCAATCTTGAGTGGTGGAACTTGTTTGAAGATTCAATGATTGATACTCTCGTTTTAACTGCTCTTGAGCAAAATAAAGACATACATATTGCCGTTGCAAGAATTGAAGAGGCACGTGCTGGACTCACATTCACGGGTGCAGATAGATATCCAAAGCTGGACATCCAAGCTGGTGCTGGACGTGGTAACTTTGCTGGTGGGCAACGATTTTCTAGTGAAATTAACACCTTTTCTGTTACTCCAGCATTAAGTTGGGAAATTGATTTTTGGGGAAAATATCGTAGAGCAACAGAAGCTGCCAGAGCTAATTTATTAGCCTCAGAATATTCTCTTCGGACTGTACAGATCGGATTAATCTCAGAAGTGATAGGAACATACTTTCAATTGTTAGATTACAAACAGCGTTTAGATATTGCTAATGCAACATTGGAATCACGCGAAGAAAGCCTTAATATTATTCAGCAAAGATATGATAAAGGAATAATTCCAGAACTAGATTTGAACCAAGCGCAGATTCAAAAAGAAATTGCCGCTGCTTCAGTTCCATCATTTGAACGACTAGTTTCAAAATCTGAAAATGCTTTATCAATCTTGCTAGGTAAAAATCCAGGAGCAATTGAAAAGGGAAAATCGCTTAGTGAACAACAAACTCCACCAGAAATACCAATTGGTATTCCTTCTAATATTTTATTGCGTCGTCCTGATATACTTCAAGCAGAAAGTTTATTACATGCACAGAATGCTAGAGTTGGAGTAGCAGCAGCACAACAATATCCATCAATTAGTTTAACTGCTCTGTTAGGTGTTGCGAGTGATGATTTATCGACACTCACAAGCAATGGACTTGCTTGGTCGGCAGGTGGCTCTCTATTGGGTCCATTGTTTAACTTCAATAAAAATAGTGCACGTGTTGAAGTTGAAGAAGCAAAAACTCGTCAATCTCTCTTCAATTTTGAAAAAACAGTTTTAAATGCATTTAGAGAAGTTGAAGATGCTTTAGTAGATATAGAGACTTACAAAAGAGAAGTGGAAGCTAAAGAGAGACAAGTTATAGCTGCTAAAAATGCGGAATCTCTTTCTAGATTGAGATATGACCAAGGTGTTGCTAGTTATTTAGAAGTATTAGATACAGAAAGAACTTCTTTTAGTAGTGCATTAGAACTTTCTCAAACAAAGCAAGACTACTTTACCACTTATATCAAACTTTATAAAGCACTTGGTGGAGGTTGGATGAGCGAGGAAGATAAAAATAATTCGAGTAATATAGAAAATGAATAAATAATAATTAGTGAGGTAACAATGAAGTATTTAAAGGCTGTTTTAGTACTAGGATTACTTAGTTTTTGGGGATGTTCTTCAATGTCAACAACAATGGATTATGATCCAGACACAGATTTTAGTCAGTATAAATCATACTCTTGGTATGCAGGTGAAATGCCAGCAGATGATGCATTAGCAAAAAATCCATTAGCACAAAAAAGAGTTATTGCAAGTATTGATAAATATTTGACAAGTAATGGGTATGAAAATGTAACTAGTGGTGCTGACTTTGTTGTTATTGTCCATGCTGGAACAAAAGAAAAAATGCAAATTAATAATTATGGATATGGCGGTTATGGATACGGAAGATATGGTAGCGCTTGGGGACATGGCTATGGTGGAATGACTCAAACAGATGTTAGTTATTATGACGAAACTACTGTTGTTATTGATATTGCTGATGCAGGTAAAAAAGAATTAGTCTGGAGAGGAACAGGAACTGGTATTATCAGAGGTAAATTATCTGACGAAGAACGTGATGCAGTTGTTGCTAAAATTTTAGCAGATTTCCCTCCGAAAAAATAACATCTAAAAAATATTTACTTAAACAATCAGAGTTGATAATTCAACTCTGATTGTTTAATCTTTCCTTAGTTCTTATCTTATTACATAAATATTTCAATTACTATCATTGAGCGATAATGGAACCACTTTGGTTAATAATAGCTTTTATTTTTGGATTTATTTTTAAACAAGTTCACCTGCCCCCATTAATCGGTTTTTTAATTGCTGGATTTGTACTAAACTATTTGGGAGTTAGAGATTCAATAATCCTAGAAGAAATTTCTGATATGGGAATTCTTCTTCTCCTTTTTACAATTGGACTAAAGCTAAAAATTAAAAACCTTTTAAGTCGCGAAATATTGGCTACCGCTTCATTGCACATGCTTGCAATAGTTCTAGTTTTTGGAACAATTATTTGGATGCTATGTTTTTTTACTTTGCCACTCTTTACAAGTTTAACATTAAAAACTTCATTAGTAATTGCCTTTGCTCTTAGTTTTTCAAGTACTGTTTTTGCAGTAAAAGTTTTAGAAGAAAAAAGTGAAACGGATTCGCCCATTGGTAGAATCTCTATTGGGATTTTGATTGTTCAAGATATTATTGCAATACTTTTTATCTCTTTATCTTCAAATGAACTACCTTCTATTTGGGCTTTGTTACTTCTCCTTTTGTTAATAATTCCATGGTTATTAAAACAAAAATCTATTTCAAATCTTATTAATAAAATTGGGCATGGTGAATTGCTTATCCTATTTGGAATTTTACTTCCAATATCTTTTGCTGTTTTATTTGAGAGCGTTGGATTAAAACCAGATTTCGGTGCACTTATTGCTGGAGTTCTAATATCTAATCATCCTAAAGCGGAAGAAATGAGTAAGGCTTTACTTAATTTCAAAGATCTTTTTCTTGTTGGATTTTTCCTAACAATAGGACTCTTTGGAATTCCATCATTAGTAACCTTTGCTATAGCAATTTTGTTTGTTCTATTGCTACCACTCAAATCAGTTCTGTTCTTCTCACTATTAACAAAATTCAAACTACGTGCGAGAACTTCAAGTATTATTGCACTATCGCTTACAAACTATAGCGAGTTCGGATTAATCATTGGTGTTGTTGGCTATAAAGCAGGTTGGATTTCTGAACAATGGCTAGTTGTATTTGCATTAGCGTTAGCAATCTCTTTTATCTTTTCAGCTCCTCTAAATTCGTACTCACATTCAATTTATTCTAAATTTCATATGTGGCTTTCAAAATATGAAACTTCCGAACGACTTCCTTTCGAGTTGCCAATAAGTTATGGTGATGCAAAATTTGTAATATTAGGAATGGGCAGAATGGGAATCAGTGTTTATGATGTGCTTGAAGAAAAATTAGATGTGGGCATTGTTGGAATTGAAAATAGTGAGGATGCAATTAGGAAGCATAAATTATCTAATAGAAATGTTTTAGTAGGTGATGCAACAGATACTGATTTTTGGCAACGCACTTGCCCAGTAAATGACATCAAAATAATAATCTTAGCATTACCGAAACACTCTGTTAATCTAGAAGTTATTGCACTATTACGTGAAAATAAAT
>CBDUTO010000115.1:0-13687 GCA_965370315.1 uncultured Melioribacteraceae bacterium | reverse complement strand
CTGTGATTTTGCTTAGTTCATCTTTTGAAATAAAGATTGGAATTTTTGTTTGAGTTTTTGGAGCTTTGATTTTTTTGAAAGGATTGGATGAAATGTACTCCCAATTTTCGGCTGTAGAGAATGCTGCTTTTAGTGTTCGATAATAAAGTGCGGCTGAATACTCAGCTCGCTTGAATGTTGTGTTTATAAATGAGTCTATCAATCTGATAGTAATTTGATTAAGTGAAATATCTCCAGCGAATTTAATAAATTGACTAAATGAGAGTCTTACAGACTTAAGATAGGTTTTAGATTTTGATAATTCCATGTGTTTTAGATATTCTTCATAGAATTTTTTGATAGAAATATCGTTTGGCTTTTGTTCAATAGTTTGTGGGACATCTGGAGAAAATAATGCAAGAAATTTTTGAGCTTCTTTCTTGTTTGTTGTTTTGGTTGACTTAGATGTTAGTTTCCCATTTTTGAAATAAACAACTTGGTAGAATTTTGATTTTGAGTTTTTTGTAATGTACATAAAGGCTCCATATCCTATGGACTTTACTATGGACATTGACAGAATAATACGTTTTTAGATTAGAATAGAATGAATCCCGATGATTTGTAATCAGCCGGTCGGCGGTTCGAGTCCGTTCACCAGCTCAAGAAAAGCTCGATTTCCAAACGGAATCGAGCTTTTTCTTTTAAAGACTTTTCATAATCCCGATGACTATTCAATAATTTGTATGCAGTTTTTTTCTGAATACAAGACTATATTTATTCATAAATTACTTTCCAATTGCAATATTTTATCCCATATTTCTGATTCTATAGGAATTCCATTTTTTATGTTCTCCATGCGTCTCTCATAAACACCTTTCCCTGGATATCTAATATCATTTCCTCCTGAATGCACTTTGAAATTATTTAATGTATCATTAATTAAATTTTGCTGAAAATTTTCATCTCCAAAATTTTTAGGATTAATGGCTATAAAGACTTGTGACATTCCAGTATCCACCTCAGTATTTCCACCTAAATCTTTAGTCGTTTTACCACCACTTAATATAGCAGCTACAAAATCTAGCACAATGGTTAGAGCAGATCCTTTCCAAAACCCAATTGACATATGTCTACCACCATTCCTAATTTCGGATGCATTTTTAGTTAGGTTTCCACTTTCATCATAACCACCATCCTCCGCAAGCTCCCTCCCTTGGCGTGCATGACTTGCAATAGCACCATATGAATATTGGCTAATGGACATATCTAAAACAACGTGTTCATTGTTACTTCTTGGTATAGCTATAACGAGAGGATTATTTCCAATCAAGTTTTCTGTAGAGCCGTAAGGGGGTACAATTGGAATTGTGTTTGTCCAGGCAATTAAGATAAATCCTTTATCAGCCGCTTCCCATCCATAAGAACCGGCTCTATGCCAATGGTTTGTGTTTTTTATAGTTACAAGCCCAATACCATTCTCAGACGCAATTTCAATTGCCTTATTTGTACAAAATTGTGCATTAAGAATTCCGAATCCCAATTTTCCATCTACCTGACAAATGCTGTTTTCTGAATTAGTTACTACAGGTTCAGAATTAATGACAACATTCCCTTTTTTAATATATTCAAGTAGTAAAGGTAACCTATTTACACCATGGCTATTAATTCCATCTAGTGTGGATTTAGCAAGGACTTCGGCAACTTTGCTAGCTTTATCTAGTTCTATTCCATTTCCAATAAGGAGTAAATAAATTGTATCGAAAAGTTCTTTATATGATATTTTTATAAATTTTAAATTCATAATGTTACTCGAAAATATATTTACTTAAAATGAACTCATATTTAGTCCAACTAATTTGTACTAATTCGTTTATTTAGTTGATACTCATAGAGTGATTTTACCGTAATGTTCTTTTTGTTAATTCCTTCTGAGTATGTATTTATTGGATAATAAATATCAATTGGATAATTGGCTGTAATCCCGATTAGCCTTTCAGATGGACTATCAGTAACACCCTTTATTTTAATAGTATCTCTATCTGGATTATCATATAAAAAGTTAAATCTAACATTCCAGAAAATTGAGAAGGCCGCGTGTGAAGGGAGCCAATATTTCGCTCCACCCATAGTTATTATCTTTGGCTTCGGATCATCTACATAAATAAGACAATTATCAAAAAGGTTTTGATAGTTTAAGCCGCTGTGTTGATCGAGTGTTGGCATTTGAGTAAAACCGTACAGTTTGTATAAACACAACTGCGTGAGCCTGTGTTAAAAGTTAGTGAGTGAACAACTGGAGCTTGGACATATAAATTTTTCGCAAGCATGTTGTAGCAGTCGCCAAAATGAACAGCATAATGATATTTTCGTCCAAAATTTTTGACATTTTCAATTGTAATATTTGAGCACATATCAGTTAATATTCCACTATCTCCATTTCTGAAATTCACATTACGCACCCAAGAGTGGGCAGTATTTGTAAGGTAGATTGCATTGTAACCATCTTCAACATGATGAGCGACATATTCCTGATATAAAAATTCAAAACTCAAGTCCTCAATTCCAACATTTGAAATGTGCTTCCATTCACTCACATCTGGTTGCCATTCAGGTCGTAAATCATTTAGCAAGGTTTCTTTAATTATAACTTCATTCCCTTCAATTTTAGAAACAAAAACCTCTTGTTTCGTTAATGGGATGTCTGGAGTTTCCCAATGTCTACTCCCTATTTTTACATCTTGGTTATCATATAAATAGTTAACAAGCGACGATTGTTTCCCCTCTGTGTTAAACCAATTTACTCTTACAATTGAACCAACTTTTAATTTAGAAGCATCCTCGACAGTAAAGCTATTCTCCCCTCTTTTCCCTTCAATAATTTTTGCTAAAACCTTTCTTGGAGTGTTATACTTTGATAAGTATTCTTTAGCACGCGCTCCGGGATAGTTTGTCCAGATATATCCACCCGACCAAGCATATAAAGAAAATGGTTCATCAATCCCTCGCTTCTTTTCAATCTGTCTTTTATTATTCACTAATAAATATTCTTGTAACTCTGTCATAATTTCTGGAGTTGGAAGTTCCTTCATTGCTAACGGCATGTATAGAGTTGTTTCATTTTTCCCTTCTATTAAACTATTTTTTTTTTGCTTTTGTACTTACTGCCATTTCAGCATGTTTTACAGCAATTTTCAAATGTGCAATCATTGTTTCCTGAGCTCCAACTGCATTTTGATCTCTTACATTTTCAAATATTTTAGTATGCCATATCACTGCTGCCTCCTTTGGATCATCCACATTTTTTAACACACTAGCTTTTACAATTGGCATAAGTTTATGAAGTGGTTTTAATAGTAAAGGAATAATTTTATTCTTGGATGCATATGCTAAATGCATGTGAAATGACATATTATATTCACTATACCTCTCAATATCCATATTATTTTTTATGTCATAGATGTCCTTTTCCAATTTTTCCAAGTCTTCTTTGGTCCTATTTAATGCTGCTAAATATGCTATTCCTGGTTCAAATATTTGTCTAGTTTGAATAAGATCAAAAATGTAATCTCCTTCAACACGATGTTCCAAAAATTTCAGAATATTTGTGCTAACATTGGATGAAGAAGGAATTTTTACAAATACTCCCCTTCCCTTCTCAATTGAGACCAATCCATGCAGATTTAGGATTTGTAATGCTTCACGTATAGATGTTCTACTAACTCCAAATATACTTCCTAATTCTGCTTCTGAAGGAAGCTTGCTACCTGGTAAATACTCTTTGTTTAAAATTGAGTCTTCGATTTGTTTGGCAATTATATCTTTGTTAGCTACCTGCTTACTAATTGCTTGAAATACTTCTTTGGCTTTTTCCATTATTATTCTCTCTATTTTATTTCTCTACTCTCCATATGCATTCGCTATAATTTATAATAAAACTTATTCTAAATCTCATCATAAGATTTATTTCATACTATCTATTGCTTTCTTAATTGCTTTTATATGTTCTGGTGATGTTCCACAACATCCACCGATTATATTTGCACCAGCTTTTATTAATGCAGGTGTTAATTCTGCCATTTTTTCAGGTGAATCTGGATAAACGATAGTACAATGCTCTTCGATTGGTAGGCCAGCATTGGCATGGACAAGAATTGGTAATTCAGAATTTACTTTTCTTATTTCAGCAACTATATCTATCATTCCTTCAAATCCATTTCCGCAATTTGTTCCAAAGATATCAACTCCAGCATCAGAAAGACTTTGAACCATCTGTTTAGGTTTCACACCCATCATTGTGTTATAAGAGCCATCAGCAGCTTTATCAAATGTGAATGTTGTAATAATTTCCAAGTCTGAGTTATCTATAGCAGCCTTTATAGCAATTAATGCTTCTTCAATATCATAAAAAGTTTCAATACATAATGCATTAACGCCACCATCACGTAGTCCCTCTATTTGAATTTTAAACGATTCATAAAGTTCACCTTTAGTAACTTCACCAGTCATTAAGAATTTACCAGTAGGACCAATTGAGCCGAGAACAAACTTATTTTCCCCAGCCGCTTCTCTTGATATTTCTGCTGCAAGCTTATTCAATTCATAAGCTCTATTTTGCAAATTATACTGAGCGAGTTTAATTCTACTTCCACCAAAACTATTCGTTTCAATCATATCTGAGCCAGCATCAATATATGTTTTAGCAATTTCTAGAACATCATTGAAGTGCGTGGCATTCCAAAGTTCAGGACAATCACCCATTTGCAAACCTTTTTGATAAAGGTATGTTCCCCAACCACCATCTGAAAGAAGGATTTTCTTTTTTTCAAGTTCTTCAATAATCTTTTTCATTTCAAATCTCAATTATTATATTAATTTTTTTCATCTGGATAACCTTTTTTTTTAAAACAGAGGCCGCGGTAATATCTACTTAATTAAACTTCTTTTAAATTTTCATCTCTATTCTTGTAACAATGCTCAACGGTACAAACATCACATGGATATTCTTTCCATTCAATTGCAGTGCTAATTCCTATAATACCGGAGACTGATTTATGTGGTTTCATCAATGATGATTCAGTAAGCGAAATTCCACAAAATTCTTCTGTGAAAAATTCAAATAACTTGTGTTGTTCAGTAACACTCCACCCACAGTATCCTGGGCTATACCGATTGCTACATTTCAATTTTTGTTCAGCAAAATGATTCTTAATTTTATTCTCTACCCAATCTGCTAATGATTCTACTATTTCTGATCCAAGTAAGTCTATTATATATCCACCTAAAGGGTCTCCGTTCTTAAATGTTTCCTTAGACCAAACATCAAATTCTGATCCAATTGTTGCAACAAAGAGCGCTGCACCACTAATTTTTTTTAGTGAACCTGCAACAATTTTATCAGTTCTAAATTCTTTTCCATCTAGTACCACAAATCCACTTGATGCTTTACATGAATTTTGAGGTAGAATTAAAAATCCACATTCTGGAAATACATTTTTTTTTGATTCATCAACCAATTCCTCCAATATCTGTTGGAACCCATCTGGCATATTTCCATTCGAATAACCCATGGTTCTTATAATATTATCGAGACTAATATCTAATTCATCAAAAGATGGTTTATAGTGAAATAGTTTGTACAATTAAATTATCCTAAAATTATTAAACTAGGTCTGCTAGATATTTACTAAATTTATTTGGATCTGGAAAATATCCATCAGCACCTATTTTGTCGCTAAATGCCTGCGATAATGGGGCACCACCAACAAAGACCTGCGTTTTAGGAGATATTGCTTTTATTGCCTTTGTTGTAGCTTCCATTTGCATCATTGTTGTAGTTAGTAGTGCACTCATCCCGACGATAGCATTGGGATATTCTTTAAGTGTTTCAACAAATTTATCTGCTTTAACATCTGATCCAAGATCAATCACATTCCAACCAGCACCAGTTAGTACCATTCTTAAAATATTTTTTCCTATATCGTGCAGATCTCCAGCAACTGTTCCAATTATGAAATCCCCTTTCAACTCTATATCGCCAGCTTCAAAAAATGGATGTAAATGAACCATAGCAGTATTCATAGCTTTAGCAGCAATCAGCATATCTGGTATAAAGGCCTTACCAACTTCAAACTTGTCCCCAATTTTTCTCATCCCAACCATAAGGGCTTCATTAAGAATTAAGTTCGGAGAAATACCTTCTTCAATTGCTTGTTTAGTTAATTCATCTGCACCATTTTCACCTTTCAAGTCAGGTGGAAAAGGGGAAGCTTTGCTAACTTTTCCACGTTCAATTGAAAATGCTAATTTTTCCAATAATTCATTCATAATACTCCGAGTATTTTGTTTCAAAACTTATTAAAAATTATTGTTCTTCTACTTTTCAATAGAGTAAATGAACACACTCTAATTAACAAAAGTTATATAACAACAAAGATAACAAAAATAATCATTTAACTTAAAACTCTAAGCTAACACTGACTAAACAGCAAATACCAAGAATACTTATTTTTCACAGTATGCTAGCTTGTGTTTTGAATTGTATATTTAATTAATCCTTTAAAAGTTTTTTAGTGGCTAATTTACTGGTGTTTTTTTACTTTCTACCAAGACTAGATTTGCGAAGTAAGATATATTATCTAATTTTTTTTCTTCTTCCAAAAAAAATCAATATTTTGCATATTCATTATTTATACATAGTATATATGTCTCTTAATATTGTTAAACCTAAAGAGCTATTACAGAAAGGCCATATAAATGACATTCTCTAAAGTTGCACTTCCAAAGGAGCATGGTGCTTGGGGATTTGTACTTGAACCACTACTATTTTCACTACTCGTTGCTTTTACACTCGATGGATTACTTCTTGCGTTAGCAATGTTTTTTATGTTTTTATCGAGTCAACCTTTTAAACTTATTACAGCTAAATTGACTCCTAAAAAATTACAGTTGGCTGCAAGGGTTGCCTTACTCTTTTACTTTTCAATATCAATTGTTTTTTTTGTTGTGCTAATAATTGGTGCGAATTTCAATTCGTTAATTCCATTTTATACTGCACTAATTGTATTGATTATATATAAGGTTGCTGAGTATAATTCTCTTTCACGAAATCTATTTGTGGAGTTACTTCCAATATTTTCTATGACCTTAGTATCAATTTCAATTGTTATGATTGATACTTCATTCAGTATTAATCCAATTGTTTTTGGAATTTTATTGCTGAGTAGAGCCGTTCCTACTGTGTTTTATATTAATGCAAAAGTTAAATGGGTAAAAGGTTTTAAGTTTTCTGTTCTTCCAACGCACTTACTAAATGTAGGTTTTTTACTCTTGGTTATTTATGCATGTCTGAATAATTTTCTTCCATTGCTTTCAATTTTGGGCTCTGTATTGCTAACTATCCGTGCAATTATTGGGTTTTCAAAATTCAGTTTTACTAAAACAGTTAAATAAATTGGAGTAGCCGAATTTGTTTATGGTTCACTCTTTGTTGTTATAAATGGAATTGCCTTTTTAATTTGAATCTCTTCTTTGAAATAAATATCCAAGTCTAAGAATTCTTAACTCAAGGTAACTTACTTCTTCATTCATTGCATCATAAATTGGACGAAGAAACTCGTCTCCCAATTTTTCGAAATGTTTGTAAACTTCTGATTGTGCTTGAGCATTACACTCAACATGCTCGAACAATCCTTGTGGATTTATTGGAGCAACCAGATTGCTATATTTTATCACATGTTCAACTAAAGTGTCAATTTTAATATTATATTCACTTAAAATTAAGCTAACCGATTTGCCGGAATTTAATTCATCACCAATAATTTCGTGTCGCAATTTTTTAGTAGCTCCTCCAGTTTTACTTGTTTTATTAAAAGTAACTGGAGCAACAGATTGGATATTAAATTTCTTACAATAGTTTGAAATAAAGAGACTAAATTTTGCTCCATACTTTTTGAACTTTGCCTCCCCCACTCCGTGAATGTTCATCATATCTTTTTCAGTCTGAGGATAATACGCTGCCATTTCAATTAAAGTTTTATCTGGGAATATTGCATAAGGAGGTAATCCACTTTTATCTGCTATGTTTTTTCGAGCAGTACGGAGAATGCTAAATAATTTTTTATCATACTCTAGTGTTGTTATGCTCTTACTTTTAAATTTGGTTTCAACTTCTAATTTGCCTTTAACCTCTAACTCCCCCTTCAATACAGAGTATCCAGCTTCAGTTATTTTTATACTCCCAAATTCACTATCCTTTGTTAAAATATTTTTAACAATTAATTGATTAGAAACCGAGAGCCAAGTCTCTCTTGGATGCTCCTTCCCTATTCCGTATGTAGAAAGCTCATCATGATTTCTTTCAAGAACTTTTTGATTTCTTGATCCCAACAAAACATCAACTATATGCATTGCACCATAAATTTCGCCAGTACGTTTTACACAACTCATAAACTTCTGCGCCTCAATTGTAATATCAACTAAATCCTTAAACTCACGTGTACAATTATCACAAATATCACATTTGGTTTTCGAGTAATCTTCTCCAAAGTATGCAAGCAAAGGAATTCTTCTACATTCGTATGATTCTGCATATCGCACCAATTTATCCAAATGTTGTTTTGCAACAAGTTTCTCCTTCCCCTCCTTCATATCAATAAAGTAATTTATCTTTCTGATATCTCCATAACCAAAGAGGAGTAAGCAATCGGCCCGCAAACCATCACGTCCAGCACGTCCAATCTCTTGATAATAGGACTCAATATTTTTTGGCAAATCATAGTGGATAACAAAACGAACATTGGGTTTATTTATTCCCATACCGAAAGCAACTGTTGCAACTATTATGGAAATATCATCCTTTATAAATTTCTCTTGGTTTCTCATACGGTCTTTATCGGAAAGTCCAGCATGGTAAGGCTTTACAGAGAATCCACGTTCATCCAATTCTTCATAAAGTTCGTCTACTTGGTTACGTGAAAAACAATAAATTATTCCAGATTGATTTTTATGCTTATCCAGAAAGTTTAGAGTTTGCTTAAGCGGAAATGTTTTTTCAATAATTTGAAGAAAGAGATTATCCCTATTAAAACTTGCTATAAATCTATTTGATGATTTTAATTTCAGGTTATTCGCAATATCGTCCTGTACTTGCGGAGTTGCAGTTGCTGTGAGAGCCATAAATACTGCATTAGGAAACTTTGGCTTTAGTGTTGCAATCTCTCTATAAACCGGTCGGAAATCATGCCCCCACTCAGAGATACAATGAGCCTCATCAATTGTAACACAATCCACATCCATTTTATCTAGCAAATCTAATGTTCTATCAAGCATCAAAGTTTCTGGGGCTACATAAAGTAATTTCACTTCACCCTTTTTAAGTTGCTCAACATTAAAATGATAGTCTAACTGGCTTAATGAACTATTTAAATATAATGCGTCAACTCCATATTCTTTAAGTTGCTCAACTTGATCTTTCATCAATGAAATTAAAGGTGAAACAACAATTGTAATTCCATCAAATATTAGTGCTGGTATTTGATAAGCGAGCGACTTGCCCCCACCAGTTGGCATTATTACCAATGTATCTTTCTTTGCAATTACATTTTCAATTACTTCCCTTTGTAGAGGTCGAAATGAACTATACCCGAATACTTTTTTAAGTATGCTTTCTGCTTTTTTTATCATGTGCAAACTTAAGAATTTTTACAATTTATTCGTAGCACAGATTAGTAATCTGTGTTTTTACTAAAACAATTTTTGTTTTAACTACCTCACTTCTCTTCAGAGAATACTATTCTGTGTCATAATACTAAAGAATTTGGATGGCAATATGTACAATCCCATTTTTCCCAATCATCAACCAAACCAGCATTTACTGTATTAATTAAAACATATTTAATTGTATTGAATAGTTCTTTATCATCCCTAATTAACCTATCAAAACTCTCGTCTTGCCAAAACTTACCTGAGCGTTCTAATTTAATACTAATTTTGCGAGCCGATATTCTTTTTATTGACTGCATTATTTTACTTATTCCCTTATTCTCATTTAGTAATTCAAATATTAAATGGACATGATTTGGCATAATGCAATAACAAATTAGTTTATACTCCTTTCCATCTGGATAATGAAGTGTCATTCGAACAATATCCGGTATAGATTCAATCGTTAAATACTTTATTCAAGTTCATTAGAATCCAAAAGCGAATCATATTTGAGAAATAGTCGTCTTTGTTGAATTGATGTCATTCTTCTAGTTGGACTATGCTCTAATTTTAATTCTTGCAAAGCTACTTGTGAAATGCTGTTTGCCAATCTGAATGTAATAAAGTATTGACCTTCGTTATAGTAGAGATGTGGTAAGTTACGTCGGTGAAATGTTTTCATTTGTACCCCTCATTTTATTTGGCACGGAATACTATTCTGTGCTACGTAATTTACAAAAAAAATATTATTTGTAGCACAGATTAGCAGTCTGTGCAAATAGCACAAAAACACATCAACTGTCGCAGAGCTTACATAATATTGACCAATCTGAGAACTAACTATCGCCTACTTGTCAGTTTGCTTCCCAAACACCCTTTATATTTATGTAAACATTTTAACAAACTAGATGGAGAAACAAAATGAACAAGAACGCACACTTATCGAAAGCAATATTAGCTGGAATTATTGGTACAATAGGAATGACACTATTTATAATGATGGGAAACGTTATGGGAATTCAAATGAATGTACCCAAAATGTTAGCATCTATGTTTGGTGGTAATATGATAATCGGTTGGGGATTACACTTTATGGTAGGAACAATATTCGCGATTAGTTACGAGTACTTTTTTATAAAAACAATTAAAATCAATAATCCAATTTCTCGTGGAGCGGTATATGGTATCCTTCCATGGTTTGCAGCACAAGTAATGGTAATGCCAATGATGTCTATAATGAATGGCATGAGTTATTTTGATGGATTCTTTTCAGGCTCATTGCTTTTAGCATCTGCAAGTTTAATGGCTCATTTAGTTTACGGTTTGGTTGTTGGCTTTATTGATAAGACAGCAGAAAAATTAGAAATGAGTGTAAATGAAGGATAGATTCTAGTAATACTCAATCTAATACATTGTAATGACATTCTGAAATAATTTTAGTATTCTAATAATCTTGTAGTTTATGGCATGCCCATCAACTACAAGATCGTATTAATAACAAGTTGTGAAAAATATTGGTATTTTTGATTATGAAATTTTTAAGAACTCATATAACTTCAAATCTTAAACTTCAATTCCACAGTTTGAAATTTTTCAATTGTTGCATCTGCTAATTCAAATTAACTCCTCATTTTTTTAAATTTATTTTTTAGAAAGGTACATAGAATGAATAATGATAATAACAATTTATCCTTATTTGCTAATAAGCTTTTAGAGAAACGAAAAGCGTACAAGCCACGTAATCCAATTAAGTCGGCTTCACAGAATTTTTTAAATGAATTACTAGAACTTCTTTTTCCGCATTATTCTGTTAAACGATATTTTAATTCTGATGAGATAGAAAGCAAAATGTATTTACTTCGGAGAAATTTGCAAGAAGTATTAATTTCGCTAAATAATGGAATGGAGAAAAAGGCTACTGAGTGTTCACACACCTTTTTTAATAATATCCCAAATGTTCATGCATTGCTATTGAAGGATGCAGTTGCTATTTGTAATGGTGATCCAGCAGCAGCCAGCAAGGATGAAGTAATTTTAGCATATCCAGGATTTATGGCTATATCTATTTATCGGCTAGCCCATGAATTGTATAAATTAGATATTCCTCTTCTTCCAAGAATATTTACTGAATATGCCCATCAAATGAGTGGAATTGATATACATCCGGGAGCTAAAATTGGTGAATCATTTTTTATTGACCACGGTACAGGCATTGTAATAGGTGAAACTACGATAATTGGAGATAACGTAAAAATCTATCAAGGAGTTACACTTGGTGCTCTTAGTGTTAGTGAAAATATGGTTAATACAAAACGACATCCGACTATTGAAGATAAAGTAATAATTTATTCAAATGCCGTTATCCTAGGTGGAAAAACAGTAATTGGTAAAGGTGCAACAATTGGAGGTAATGTTTGGTTAACGCGTTCAGTTCCACCGAATGCTATTGTATACCACACAAGCGAAATTAACTTTAAGGATGGAACAGTTGAAGAAACTAATAATTTTATTATTTAGTTAATGCAAAATCAACATTTCATATCAACTTAAAACATTTTTTTATACATAAAACTAGCTAAAAGGATTTATAATGAAAGTAGAAAATATATTAGAGAGTATTGGAAATACCCCTCACATTAGAATAAATAAATTATTTGCTTCATCTAAAAATGAAGTTTGGATGAAACTTGAAAAACAAAATCCAGGTGGTAGCATTAAGGATAGAATTGCTCTTGCAATGATTGAAGATGCTGAACAGAAAGGGATTCTAAAAGAAGGGATGACAATTGTTGAACCCACATCTGGCAATACTGGAATAGGCTTGGCAATGGTGGCTGCAGTTAAAGGATATGAAATAATATTGATAATGCCAGAATCGATGTCAATTGAAAGAAGAAAAATTATGTCGGCATACGGAGCCACTTTTGAATTAACCCCACGCGAGCTTGGTATGAAAGGAGCAATTGAAAAAGCTAAGGAATTGCTTAAAGGAAATTCCAACTATTGGATACCCCAGCAATTTGAAAATGAAGCAAATGTTGAAATACATCGGAGAACTACAGCTCTTGAAATAATTAAAGATTTCCCAGATGGAATTGATTACTTAATTACTGGCGTTGGTACTGGCGGACATATTTCTGGAACTGCTGAAATATTGAAAGCAAAATTTCCGGAACTAAAAGTATTTGCAGTTGAGCCCGAAGATTCGGCAGTTATAAGTGGCGGAGCTCCTGGCCCACACGCTCTACAAGGTATTGGTGCTGGTTTTATTCCAAAAATCTTAAATACTAAAATACTAGATGGAACAATTTCTGTCACTAAAGAGGAGGCCTATAACTATGTAAAAAGTCTTGCGAGCAAGGAGGGAATACACGCCGGTATCTCTACTGGAGCAACACTTGCTGCAGTTTCTAAAATGATAGAAACAATTGGGACTGGAAAAATAGTACTCTGTTTTAACTATGATAGCGGCGAAAGATATTTAACTGTTGATGGGTTGTTTTAATCTAATTTTTGCACAGATTGTTCCGTGGGAATGCCTTTGGCACTAATCTGTGCTACATAAATTTTTAAAAAAGCGACGAGCTTGATTCTCAGAGAGTCTAGCTTGTCGCTTTTAGAAACAAATTATCAGTAATTTCATCCCAAGCCCTTCCTTGCCTACCAAATTGGCTATGTGTATAGTCCTGAAATAGGTTGACTCATTTTGTCCATTATCCCTACAAAATTAGTTCCAATTAGAATTGCAATTATTTTCTTTTTCCCATTGCATTGCCGCTTCTCGTGTAGTTTTATTACCAACTTGAACAATATGTCCATTTTTCCAATAATAGCGTTCTCCATTGTATGTTGTATATTGTCCAGAATTTTGGTGTTGGTTCTCACGAACTTCTAAATTATTTGTAATACCACAATGGACAATAAGGTTACCAACCTTAAAATTATATTTATAAGTATCATTTGGTTTTGACATTTGTTTTATCCTTATTCTATAATTGTAAAAAGA
>CBDUTO010000114.1:0-13691 GCA_965370315.1 uncultured Melioribacteraceae bacterium | reverse complement strand
TTTACTCATTGACTCAGTAACAACTTCCCAAACTTCTGAACTTTCTGCATTTTGTTTTTGTAGGTCTTCAATTTCTCCACGAGCTTCGCCAGTTAGAGCGCCAAGTTCTTGAAGGCGCATAAGAGCTTCACCTACTGGACGATTGTTTTGGATTCCATCGTAAAGACGACCAAACCAAGTTGATAATTCTTCTACTGGAATATTAACCCCGGCTGCAACATCACCAATCATTGTGAGACCAGGAGTTGTTGCCAGGACCCCATTAGTTAGGTTTTGAAGTTGTAGTGATGCTTTAACTATGCCAGGCATTTCGAAAGGAGTTTTGGCAGCAAAGTCAGTAAGTTCTGCAATACGTTCTTCAGCTTTATCTATGCCTCCGAGTAGGACTTCGAATTGTGTATTGTACTGCTCGAACTCGCCAGCTACATCTACTGGTTTTGATATTACAGACCAGACTTGTTGAATTGAACTTAGCATTGCTTGGTAACCGGAGAGTATCATTCCCCATTGAGCTAATGTATTGCGTGTGCGTCCGGCAGCTTCATCGGTTTCATTTACTTCTTCAGTTACATCTTCGAGTCCTTTTAATAGATCGGCTGTATCACCTTGAAATTCCAATACTCCGAGTGGTTCAAGCTTAGTAGTAATTTCTTTAATTACTTCTGCAAGTTCTGCTCGGAGACCAGGTAGATCTATTTTTATTTTGAGTACTACTTGTGCCATTGTAAGAGCCGTAAATCGTTAGTCGTAAATCGTGAGATTCCCGATAGAAGCATTCGGGAATGACAGACTGAGTTATTTTGTTGATTCTTGTGCATTTATTATTGTTTCGTTATGTGCTAATTTGAATCCTACTTCTTTTGCAAACTCTAAGGGAGTGAGAGTTTTGTATAGTTCTTCTCCTTTTAGAATGTCCATGTTTGCTAATTCACGGCATCGGAACTTGTACCATTCGGGATCTGGGATTGAATAGATTCCATCATTGTCTGCAGAACTTTGGGATCTAGACTTTGCAACATAGAAGACATTCCATCCAGAGTAGATTTTGCTTGCTTCAAGTATTTGCCAGCGAATGGTTCGCAGAAAAAAGAGACCAGTGCCTCAGCGTGGTGATATGGCACATTGTTTAACCCACCAACATATTCTAAATCTAAAACTATATCTATTAACTCTTCATATTTTTCTTCTTCAAATGGAATATCTACTGCACCAGCAACGTTAAGTATCTCTTCAAATTTTGCTTCACCAACAAATTCTTTGAATTGGTTAATTGCTTCTAGTGTTCCGTAGTTTACTTTGTATTCTACGTCATCAATTTTCTTTGTTTTCATTTTTCCCCTCGGAGTTATTAGATTCTTCTTTTTTACTTTCTTCTCGGACTACAACTTTTTCAATTTTAGTGACAGTCATTTTACTTGTTGGTTTAATGACTTTTGCTGAGATAGTAGTTCCAATTATTTTTAGTTTTGTTTTTTTTGATTTTGACATTTTTGGGTTTCCTTAAATATTTACACTAAATATATTTTAATAAAATTGGTTTAAAAATATTTGCAATATGTTTGTAGCCTAAACTTACTGGATGTAAGTTGTCGTAGGTCAGAACTGAAAAGGTGGTTCTGTTAAACTGAGCTTCTTTGTTAAGATCAATTATCTCAAATGAATTATACTTTGCAATAGCCTCAATTGCTGTAACATAATCTTCAAACGTATTCCCAAGTCCATTCGTATCATCCCAACTGTCGAGAGAATTATAATCCCTTTTTGTAGGTGTGCAAAATAATATCTGTGCGCTTGGATTAGCTGTGTAAATAGCGTCAACAAGCTCTCTCATTGCTCCGTACATTGTTAAAATGCCAGTATCTCCAGTGTAATCTGATAATGAGCCAATTGCCTTATCAAAACTATAATCGTTTGTCCCTAAAAATATTGTGTAAATATCTGCAACATCCCACAAACTTGTTTTGCTGGTTATTCCAGTTGTTCCAGTAAATGCTATTGCAGAGTAACCATAATTATTAACCGTTTTGAACCCTATTTTTTCACTAATATATTTGTCATATCCAACATATTGTATTCCATTACTTGAAGGAGAATCGCAAAAATATGTTATTGAATCACCAATCATATTCCATATTTTATGGGTTTTAATCTCACCATTGTAATCATTTTCTGGAATTGTACCAGTTGATACTTCTATTTCAATATTGTGTGAATGGTTAGAAACCTCTGTCCAGACTGAAACATCAGTATAAGAACTTGCATAATAAAGAATTTGTCCAGTGGCAGTGGCACTTCCACTTGGCTTTGTTTCAATAACAACACTTCCATTTTCAATTCCAAATAAGAATGCTTCATCCATATCATAATTTAATTCAATTACATTATTGCCAGTTATTACAAAAACTTCAAATCCTTTTATTTTTTGAAATCTATTTTCGCCTGGAGTAATTCTTCTCACAAACAAGCATTTTAATATTCCATCAGTTTTTGCAACAACTTTTAATTTTGTTACTTTCCCAGCTGGCATTTCCGTAGCAGTTAAAAGATTAAGTGAAGATGCTGAATCAGTTGTTGCTGTATTATCATAAGTCATATTGGTTTTTTTATTAATCAAACCATCAGTTACAACTTCCCAATTGCCCCATTCTGTTAATGATTTTGCAACATAAATTAAACTGTTGTAGAAAACTTTTTCACCAATAAAGGCTGGTGTTGGCAATGATGATACTGTTTGAACTGGGCAATTAAAACCAGCAACCAATGAAATGAATCTTCTATCAGCATCAGTTCTGCCCAATATTATTGTTCCCTTAACCCCAAAATCAGTTTCAGAATCATAGGCTTCAGCTCTCATATATGCTGTGGCAATTGGGTGTGCTGTACCATCTTCATTAAGCGGTACATTTGAACTATTTGATTTAGATAAATAAACAACGCCCAATGCTGGCATTGTTACTGAATCTTGATTTATTAAATACAAACCGCCTTTTGGCAACGTGATATATACTGAACCATTTGAGAGAGTAAGAACACCAGAACCTCTATTGTAAACCAATTGAGCTTGCTTTTGAACATAAGTATTTCTTGGCTGGCTATTATCAAAAATATTATTTGTTGATTGCCATTTTACACCGTTCCACTCATACATAATGCTATTGTATAAAACTTTTTCTCCTAAGTCGCCACTTGTTGGAAGTGCAGAAACAGATTGAACATCAACATGGAATGCTTCAATTAATGGTGTTAATTCATGCCCAGCACCTTGCCAATAAGCCACAATAAATGTTCCCTTTGTATCGCCAGAAAAAGAACTGTAAGGCTCATTCCTAATATATGTTGCTACTGGTGAACCAGCAGAATCTTCATCAAGTGGTGCGTTTGAGCTGTTGGAGGTTGATAAATAGACAACATCAAATGCTGAAAGTGTAATCGATTGAGTTGCTAATGAGTATAATCTTCCATTCGGCATTTGAGCATATACCGTTCCAGTAATTGACAATTCGCCAGTACTCTTATTGAATGTTGTTTTAGGCTTTGGTGCAATGAAAAAATTTCTTGGCTGAAAGTGTCCGGTAATATTACCAGGAAAAGTTATACTCTCCCCACCGCCCAAACCTACATATAGGATATTTTTATCTGTATCAAGGAATATTTCCCCTTCTGCTAATACTGGCTTTACTGCACCTCTCTTTATTTGTAGTAGTCCCATTTGTGTTACCTATTAAAATTGTATTTATCAGTAGTAGTATTTACATCTAGGTTTATATCTTCATTGAAATCGTAATCGAAACTACCTAGTGGATGATTGAAATCGAACTGATCAATTCCACTAGATGAAGAAGCCGAGAGGTTATCACTTCCGGCTTCTTCATTAATTGTTATTTTATCTCCGTATAAAGACATGCTTCACCAAAAGACATTCCAGCGGAATGCCTCTACATTAACTAATTGCTAAGTTGTCTCTATAGCCAGAGATTAAAAGTGTAATTACTATTGGTCCGGTTTTGTCTGTAATTAGATTTGCTTTTTCGTAAGCAAAAGAGACTACAGGATGTGTTCCAGAGGCAACTTCAAGAGTATATGAAATACCAGAGTTGGTTGTTCCTTTAATTGATTGAACAGTTTTAGTAACAAGCTCATGAACAAATGCTCTAACTGTTGCATCGGCAGCATAAATAATTACTTTGCCAGTAATCTTCTGACCAATTGTGTTATCACCAAATGCACCTTCATCATTCTCGCCTTCGATATCGAGAACAAAAGATTTTAATGCTTCTACTGGACATGAAACGTAATCAACATCGACTAATGCTTCTTTCACTTCTAGTGAGAGCTGACGTGCTGATTTGTGGGCAGCAGTTTTTGTTATTTCAGCTATGGGTGTAAATGCCATTTTATTTTCCTCAATTTATGTTGTAAAATTTCAAGGGGATAAATCCACCTTGTTGCACAGAATGCTATTCTGTGCTACGTTGTCTATTTTTTTAGAAATTCTTTTAATAATGGAAGTATGTTTTTTAGGGCTCGTTCTCCAAAGAAGAAACCCAACACCAACAAATTCACAATCCAAAAAACTGATTCAATATTCCCTTCAGGAATAACCCAAGCATTAGAGAAAACTTTTATATCTACAAAAGCCATTGCGTAGGCAAACATCGGACGGAATGCACCTCGTAGGAATATAATTATTGCACCTACAAACGGAATTGATTTAAGATCGTTTGCTGTTCCTTCGTAATCTTTAATGCGTTGGTTAAATAGTTGAGTTGCTTCGTTTGTTGCATTAAGTAATTCAAGTTCTTCTTTATGAGCAAGTTCTTTTAATGCTAACTTGGCGTTGGCTTTATCTGCTTCTGACATTGATGGAGGGAAAAACCCTACTGCAGTATCAATAATTTTATTTGCTAATCCACTAACTCCACCAGTAAAAATATTTCCTATATCTTTTAGTATGCTCATAATAAATCCTTTTCGTTTAATAATGAATAAGTAAAGCTGTTTCCGTATCTACTGTTTTGAGTTTTGCATATCTCTATGAATTCTTTAAAATCTTTTGGGTCTTGGATCACTTGACAACCAGCTGACCACTTATTTACATTTTCAGATTTGTGGTGGCTTGCAGCTCTATGAATATTGATTCCAAACATTCCCTCTTGAATTTTTGAATCGTCTAAATCTAAGTGATCGTCTCGGTCTCTATCTCGATAAACTTTAACTGGCTTATTTTGAACTAAAGCTAGATAGTCTGAGTGATGTAATCCGAGTTTGAAAGTTCCTCTATATTGTTCCTCTTTAAGTATTGCTGTTCCGTTTATATTCATAGGATTAAGCAACCAATATCTTCCAGGATCAGTTGTTGCTGGGTAAAGTTCTAATACTTTATCTCCACCGTAATCGAGATATGCAATTCCAATTAAATCATCAAATTTATTTGGTGAAGTATTGCTACTTCTAATACCAAATATATTTAGGTTAAATGGTTTAAGTGGTTCTGCACTCTCAAAAAATTTGTAGTTCCTTTTTTCGAAAGCTGACTTGATTTGGATATATGTAATTTCTTTAATCTTCATTTCGATTTCGCTTAGTTAACTTGTTGCGTTTTCTATCTTTGTATATCAAGAAAAATTTTACAATTGTATAGATAGCTGTTAATGCTAGGACAAATATTTGAAGCAATAATTTTACTTCCTCTAGCGTTGCAGGAGAGGAAAGCAAAAGTGCTACACCATTTAAGAAAATGACTCCAAGTAAATTTATATGTTGATTCAAAACTTTCATCTCCATGCTTCTATAAATGTTAAAAAAATGGGAGGCTCCTAGAGGGTGTCGGAACCTCCCATTGAACTACTACTAAGTGAAACTATTTATACTACTGCCTTTTCAGTTTTCTGAACTGCTGCAGTTGGTTTTTCTAAAAGCATTCCGAAATTAACTGAGAATGCATAAAGGTCGCCAAGATACTCAGCTCTTTCAGAACCAGTAATTTTCATATCTGTTTGAATCAACAAATGCATATAGTTTTTTCTCCAAGCAAGAACATTGCGTCTATCATTATTTGCAGGAGTTGCATCAATTGTTCCATCAGGCAAGGCTTTTGGAATTAAAGTTGATTTTTGAATATCAAAACCATGAAGTCGAGGGAATGTACCTTCCTTCAAGTTTTGCTGTTGTGCAGAAATCCATCCGCTTAATTTTGGATCATCAGACATTTGCTCTTGAACACCAGAAGGCATAATTGCAAAACGATTGTTCGATAATATTTTATTATCATCAAGTGCAACCATCATGTTTGATAAATCTTTTCCAACAAACTCAGTTTCTATCCAAGGGAGTTTGTTTGCAGCAGCAATATTTGTAATGATGTGAGTTGCAGCAGCACCAAAGATAAACTCTTTGAATTGCTGTTTAATTTCCTCAATTGAAGCATCAAGAAGATTGTGATTACCTTGAATTACATCAATATTACGAAGTAATATTGGTTCAGTTGAGTATTCAAAAACTTCAATTGCTGTATCACCTTTTTCAATATCTTTTATTTGTAATGGAAGACCACTTCCTACAGATAAGTTATCTGTACGTGAAATAGTTGTTCCAGTTCCAAATGATGCGAGGTGAACTTTGTTGCCGCCTTGCGTGAGCAAAGCTTCAAGGTCTCTATTAAAGAGTGCTTGGAGATCCTTATCCTCATACAATGCAAGGTATAATTTGGATGACCATAATTCTTTGATGAATCCCATTATATTTTCCTCAGTTTATTAAATGATTAATTATTATTAAATTTATTTTTTGTTAGCTTTTACTTCTTCAAGTTCAGACTTAACCTTTTCAAGTTCCTTTTTCACTTCTACAACTTTTTCGTTTGAAGCCTTAATTTCAACTTCCAATTCTATAACTTTTTCTTGAGCGAGTTCTGTTTCAGCAAGTGCATCACTGTACATGTTTTTATAGTTCTCTTTCTCTTTAAGAACTTCTTCTAACTCGCTTTTTGTAACAACAAGTTCTTCTTTCGCTTTTTTGATTTCCAAATCAGCTTCTTCAGCTTTAGACCCTATGGCTTCGTTAACCATTTCTCCAAACTGAGCTTTAGTGATTTTCTCACCAGTTAAAGATGCAAGGCGGTCTAAAAATTTCTGTAACATTTTAGTCCTCCTTTTTTTGCGTGGAAGGATTCTTTAACCACTCAGCATGAAGCTGATTGAATAAAGCTAGATTATCTTTTTTTGTATCTTCAAAAAGTTGTGTGTTCGCTAACAAATCGTTATAAGTAATTGGATTGCCACCTTCTGTTTTTGGAACAACAACAACTGAATTCAATTGCAACTTTGGAGATACGGCAGCGAATGCCTTGAAGCCAGCAACATTGTTTTCGTATTGTGCTAACAATAGATCACGTTGTGCTGGTAAAAATTTCCCAGCTGTAATTTCTGAATCAATCACAGTTGATAAATCAGTATTTGCAGAAGCAGTTAATTGTGCAATAAGTAAATCAACTTTTGCATTTAACTTTGTAATTGGATCATCTGCTACCGGAGCTGTAACAACTGGAGTAGCTGTTAGTGCAGCAATAATTCCATCGAACTGTGTGGCAAATTGTTTTAACTGATCCTTGCCAGCAAGATCTGCTTTCATTTCTGTTAGCTTTGCAATTACAACCTTTTGAGAACTATCCTCTGGAAGTCCAAGATTTTTACAAAGCTGTATGAGTAATTCTTTCATTTCTTCCTCATCGTTTTTAGTTATTGAAATTTTATTGTAGGCGGCTATTAATCTGCTACCAGTTACTGTTTTATTAAAAGTGCTATTAATTTTTTTGTGTTTGTTTAATTCGATTATTGGAAGCTTGGCGGCTGGAAAATTTGTAATTGCAACTGCTGCACAGTAGAGAACTTCCTTTTCTTCTTTTTGAACTACTTCAATTTCTATTGATGCATATCGGTATGAGATCCCATCGAAGTACCATTTGAGATCGTGCTCTTCTTCAATTAAGGCATAGAGAAATGTTCCATCGGTTGAGAGAGTTGAGATCCAGCCCAAAGCTCTAGGATTAATTTCCATCTCGCCTTTGGCATTAAACTTTCTGTGAGCGTCAATAAATGGAGCACCTTGAAAATTTCTATCGTAGGAGTTAACCATTTCAAGCAACATCTCGGATGTAATTTCGCCTTGTGCGTATTTTCCAACTTTTGATATTGCTATGAGTTTGGGCATTGTTTTCTCTTGTTTAGTTACGAACAATATTGTTCGATTTAATTATGAATAAAAAATCAAGAGAAATTTTTGACTTTACAAGAATATTGAGTCCGTATAAAGAATATTCCTTATACGGACTCTTTTATGTTCAATTATTGGGGTTTGCTACTTATAATGTGAGTAATTAAAAAATAAGAGTAGCAAAATGGCTGAGTTTTTAACTGGATATTACATAAACGAAAAGGATCTGTTGACATATATTGATGCAGAGGAGTTGAGTAATATCACAAAAATAATTGATGCTGAAAGCGAAACAAGAACTAATAATGTACGTGTAGCAATTATAAATAGATATGGCTATGCAAATACATTACTAGCTAATAAATACAAAGTTCCTTTTGGAGTGGATAGTAAATATATAACTGATTCACTTAAGGCAGCTCTCTGCCACTTGGTTCTTTATGATTTGCTAACTGCATATACATCTGTAAGTGATTTTGAATTAGAGGTAAGAAGAAACAACTTCAAAAATGCTGATAAGTTCTTAATGGATGTCAGAGACGGAAAGCAAGATTTAGTTACTGAGCTTGATTCTGAGACCGGAGAGAAAACTGATAGATACTATTTTAATTCTAATAAAAGAATGGATGAGGATTTTCATTAGAGACTGTGAGTGGTAAGAAGTGAGACGGGAGATAATGCTTCGACTCCGCTCAGCAACCGTGATATAAAAAGGAATTATATAAATGTTTAATATGAATTTTGGAAATTTTAATATAAGCTTTGGAAAGGCAAAACCTCCAGAGTTAAAGCCACAGAATAATGGTGTAGTTGTTTCGGAAAAGGAATATACTTTTGCACCTTTGAAGACTGCATTGCTTCCTTCTCCAGGAGAGTTAAGAACAGCATTAAATTATGTTGATTCAGATCCAAGAGCAATGATGGATATTTTGAGGAAGTTACCTCAAGCTTCAAATCATTTATTAGGTTTGATGGGAAAGAGACAAGATGCATTTCTATCTCTCGATTATGAAGTTAAGCCACACAAATTAAATGCTGAGAATAAAGAGGAGCTAAAGCGATGTGAAGAAATTACAGATCGTTTAGTTGGTTCTAACTTTGATGATGTATTGAAGCAGATAATTAACTCAGTTATGTTTGGTCATTCAGTTACAAATCCTATTTGGACGCTTGACAACCACAACAAATATAAAGCAAGATTTGACACAATAGATTTTATCCATTTTGGGAAAAAGAATGGAGATATAAAGTTAATATTTGATAAGGATGATAAAGACTTTGCATTCACACTTTCGAATAATTTAAGACTACTTGGATCTGATGGAAAGAATCAAGCAGCTCAGTTGTTAAATAGTAAAGAGCGAATTCAATTTTTAGATTTAAATTACAATCATTTAATTGTCTCATCCACAAATCCGTTTTTAGGATTACAGAAAAACTATCTTGGTGGATGGATGAGACCACTTCTCTATTTAACTCTGTTACTTCATTATGATATTTTAGACTGGGCACATTTTAATGAAATGTTTGGTATGCCTTTGCGTGTTGGTAAGTATGATACTTACTCTCCTGATAAAGCTGTTGAAGTTTTAAGAACTGCTGTTAAAAATCTTGGAGCTGATGCATCTGCTATTATTGATAAATCAACAGAGATAGAATTTATTGAAACTCAAGGTGCGAAAGGTGGATTTGGATATTCACAATTTGCAGAATATGTTGAGGCTAAACAATCGGTTAATTTACGTGGTGAGACCTTAACAACAGAAGTAAATTCTAAAGGTGGCAACAGAGCACTTGGAGAAGTTCATAGATTAGTTGGTGCAGATAAATTACTACACGATATTAAAGTTGCAAAACCAGTTGTAACAAATCAAATAGTTTTAAGAGATTACTTATTCAATTATGGTAATCCAGCAAATGGATTCTTTCCAGAATTTCATATTTACCCAAAGGATCAAACAAACTACGAGTTGGGAATTGATATTATACAAGGACTTGCATCTGCTGGATTACCAATGAGTAAAGCAAAAGCTTATGATAAGTTCAAAGAGTTTATTGCAGTTCCAGAGAATGATGAGGATTCATTTGGTGGTGGTAAAAATCCGTTTGAATTAATGTAGCATAAAACATGTAACATAAAACATGAAATGGAATGACAGATCACTCAAAATATAGAAACGAATATGAAGAAGAGGCAAAAACTCTTTCGATGAATAATGCAAAGGATTTTATTGCGGAGAAATTAATTAAAATGAATTATGAAGAGACGATGTATTTACAAAGAGTTGTTTCCAATATTAATCAGTATATGATATTTGATGAGCACATTCAATTTTTAGGAAGGCAAAAAAATGTTTAAGGAATTGATAGATGTAACACTTGATAGATTGAAAGAAGCTCCTTTTATATTTGCAGCTACTGAAGATGATAATGCAAAACGTGTTGAGCGTGGTGAGTTTGGGAAGAAGACTTTACCAAATGCTCCAGCATGTCTTTTGCTTCACGATTTTGGAACTCCGACAGATCTAGAAGATGGAGCTGATAGAAAGATTCCAACGTTTGAAATTACATGTTTTATAATTGGATCGAAAGAGAGATCGCAAATTGAAGCTGAGAATGTTACTCTAGCATTATTTGAAAAAGCAGAGGATAGATTAACATCTGATGATATTTTAGTAAAAAGATTGGATGGTGCAGAAGAACTAAATAGGTGGGAGTTTGTAAACTCTGAATGGGTTGAAAGAAAACAAACTGGTTCTATAATTGCAGCAACTTTTAAGATGGCGTTGTGGAAGTAGTTTTGGTTTGCTTTTAACGTGGTGAAAGTGTGGTGAAAAAGCAAAAAGATAGATTATTAGTATAAAGATTTGAGACAAGAGATTAAAGAGCATACAAATGAGAAATGAAAAAGAGATAATTTTAGATTTTATCCAACTTGGAAGGGGAAATATAATTGCAAAAGAAGCACTTGCAGATGAGCTTGGTATTTCATTTTCACAAATGAAGTATCGAGTAAAAAGATTCAAAGCTGGTGAAGGTGTTGGAAGAAAGAAAAGAACTGATGCTGGAATTCCTAAAAAGAATCCAGAGTCTAATATTAAGAGAGCTTTCTTTGCTGAGGTTGCAATGGGTATTTCTGCTGATAAAGCTGGCGAGATGTTAGGCTTAACAGAACATCAAACAAACATCCTTTCAAAAGAGTTTAATCATCAAGATAAGTTGATGGCAATCCGTAATGCTCCACAGCTTGAAGATTTGAAAGAGTTAATTAAAGATGTATTCAGAATTGATATGGCAATTGTTGATTCTGAAATGAATGGAAGTTTTAGTGTTGAGTTTTCCGACACTTCGACTCCGCTCAGTGCAAGTACAAAGTTGAAGATAGCAGTAGAGCAACTCCATGATATTAAAGCAGTACTTGCTTACTGTTTACAAAAAGATGAGATGGGAAAGATTGATCCACGATATTCCAATTTCACAAAAGAAGATTTGGAAAATGTTAGAGTCTATTATCTTAAACAAGAGTTGCTTGGAAGAGGAGAAGTTAAAGATTATGCTGCACTTAAAAGAGCAACTTCTCAAACTGCACCTGAACGTCAGTTGGATTTAAAACTTATGTATGCAGTTATTGGAAGATTACGTCCTGGAATTGATGAGCAAAGCAAACTTGATATTATAAAAGAAGAAGCTGTGAAATTGAGATTGATAAAAAGAAGTGAGAAGTAAGACGTGAGACGTGAGATAAAGAAAGAGGCTTCGCCTCTATGAATAAAGGACTGAGCATAATACTTGAGCAAGTTAACAGCCGTGAGGTTGAACTTGAAGAGAGAAGACTAGAGCTTGCCGATTTAGTAATTGATATTACTGAAGCTGAACGAGACAAGGTTCGTTTGAAAGCTTCTAAAGGTGTGCGTGGTTTTTGGTTCTTTGCAAAGAAAGTCTTCCCGGAGTACTTCAAATATAAGTTTGGATCTATCCATAAAGACATTGTCAAATTCTCAAACGAAACGAAACGTAAAGTTCATGTTGTGGCTGGACCGCCTGAGCATGGCAAGACTACCCTTCTTAGAATATTCAAAATATGGGCAGCCATTTATGGAAAGCGACATTATATAATAAAGGTATGTGAAACTTCAGATTTAAGTTTGATGGATCAGAAATCTATTAAGTTAGAGTTTGAGTTAAATCCACGTATCAAATTTTTGTATGGAGATTTAAGAACATCTGGAAGCTGGGAAGAGGGCAGGTTTGTTGTGGCTCCTACCGAGTGGAATAAACAAGGAACTATGTTTGAAGCTTTTGCGTATGGCATTCCACCAACTGGAAGAATATGGCGACAGTTCAGACCAGACTTTGCAGATATTGATGATCTTGAAAACTACAAGAGATCTGCCAACATTAAAATAAGCAAAGAGAAATTACAGTTTATCAATAATGATATTATTCCACGTATGAGTGAGGACGCTCCTATTATTTGGTTTGGTAATAATGCCAGACGTACAATGGCTATGAACATAATCATTGACATGAAAAAGGATGATAGAAAGTTTGAATATCCAGCGTTTGAAATTCATGTATATCCAGCTTGGAACAGTAGATGGAACAGACCTCTGTGGAATGAACGATATGGCAAATACAAAACTCAAGAAGATATGCGTGTTGGTCTTGGCATTGGAATGATGACTTGGCTTGGAAACTACATGCAGAATCCAGTAGTTCCAGAAGGTGGAATTTTCAAACGAGTTCATTGGCAAGAATATCGTAAGATCCCCAAAGATGCACGAGGCATTATGCGATGTGATCCGGCAAGTGGTAAAACGAAACACGCATGTTATAAAGTTGCTGTTGTAATGCTCTACTCTCCTACTACAAAAAAGTTTTATATTCCAGATGCTTACGTGCGTCAATCAGATTGGGAGCCTTACTTCCAGGCAATGTATGATTTGTATGAAAGATTTGAAGACCAGATAATTAGGATAGATTGGGAAAGCAACTTTTACCAGGATCAGTATTTGAAATTCCGTGAGCTCTATCCATCGGTAAAAGACAAACCAGACTTACCGATTAATCCAATTGAGATTAAGAGTAACAAAGATATTGATATTCAAACCTTTGCTGTGCCTTATGAATTTGGTCAGATATTTTACTCTCCAGATTTTGGGACAACAACTGATGGACAGGAGGGTAAAGCTCAACAACTTGGTTATCCTGATCATCCGTTTAATGATTTTCCAGATGCAGCTTCAAGAGCTTACAAAACTTTGTTTGCAATGATGGCTGGATATATGAGGGAGGAAAGCAGTACTCGTAGAGGATATGAATCTGTAGAGAAGAACAGATTAACAGATTTCAGATGACAGATATGAGACAAAAGAACACACCCCTAAATCCCCTCTCAAGAGGGGACTTTTGGAGAATTAAATAATTGCATCGTCCTGAAAAAGGTTGACTCAAAACAAACAGAAAAGTCAACTAATAAC